>NZ_JBGONH010000009.1:0-96233 GCF_041439075.1 Vibrio sp. FF145 | reverse complement strand
TTTTAGTAAGACTCGCTACACTGTGCGATCTAAACACCTTAAATGATAGGTGTTGGCTCTATAGCGGGCGTTTTTTATATCTGTATACTGAAAACATCAGTCATCCAAGAAAATCTTCTATGCGCCTTCTATCCAGTTTACTCCTATGTGGTTTGTCACTGTGTAGTTATTCAATTAGTGCTTTCGAATACCTCCCTCTAGATAAACTGCCCGATGGCAGTAGCACAAGCTTGATACTGAAGTCATTGAGTGATGATTCGAGTGAGTTGAACACCAATAGCGATGGCTTTTACCCACCCGCCAGTACGTTAAAGCTAGTCACCGCTTTGGCAGCCAAATTGGAGTTAGGAGATAATTTTAACTACACGACCAGCATTGCGCGTTCTAATAAAGATGTCGTGATCGCATTCAGTGGTGACCCAACACTACAAAGAGAGCATCTAAAAAACCTTTTATATCAATATGCTAAGTCGCAATCTAAAACAATCAAGGGCAACTTATACCTCGATAACTCAGGTTTTACTGGCTATCAACGAGCGGTTGGTTGGCCTTGGGACATTTTAGGCGTTTGTTACAGCGCTCCCTCTAGTGCAATGACCTTAGACAGTAACTGCGCACAAGCCTCTATTTATACAAAAGATAACGGTACAACACGCGTATATATCCCAGCTCATTACCCAATAGACGTGACAACTACTGCCGCCACGGTAACGCGCTCTGGGCAGAAGGCAACACAATGCGACTTGGAGCTCATAACGACACCAGACAACACTTACAAGCTCTCTGGTTGCTTAGTTGAGCGTAAGAAACCACTGCCGCTCAAGTTCGCGATTCAAAATCCAGAGCTTTACACCTATCAAGTCGTTACATCGATTCTTAAAGAACTGAGAATTGAAGTAAAAGGCAATGTGGTCGTTGGTAAAAAAGATAAATCAGGCAAAAGCACGTTAATCGCAAGTCACAGCTCAGAGAAACTTCCCGAACTGCTCAATATCATGCTCAAGAAATCAGACAACCTGATCGCTGACAATCTAACTAAAACGCTGGGTGCGACATTTTATGTTCAACCGGGCAGTTTTAATAACGGCACTGAAGCGATAAAGCAGATATTACTGACCAAAGCCAATATTGACCTAAGCAAAACACAGTTGGTCGATGGTTCAGGGCTATCCAGAAATAATCGCATGACCTCGCAAACCATGGCTCAGGTGCTTCGTTATATCTGGGAGAACGATAAACAGCTCAACCTGATTGAGGCTATGCCTACATCTGGCACTGATGGCACGCTCAACTACCGTCAAAGCATGCGAAAAGCACCAATCCAAGGCAACATTATTGCCAAAAGTGGTTCTTTGTATGGGAGCTACAACATGGCAGGCTTTGGTTTAGATAAAGCGGGAAAACCAAACTCTCTATTTGTACAGTTTGTCCGTGATTACTTTCCTGACACACCAGATCCAGAAAAACCAGTAGAAGCACCCATCACCCAGTTTGAACGAGCTTTCTACACAGATGTAGTTGAATTCAGTCAAACACAGAGCAAACCTAAGTAATGTTCAACTCTGTTTAAGCTTCTACTTAAGCAATAAAAATGGCGCTGAAGATCTTGAATCTTCAGCGCCATTTTTGTCTCATAAGGTGCTTTTAGCTATTTTTATAAATGCTAAGCGATCCCTAAGAATGAATTAACCACAGTGAAGTAGATCCACATTCCAGAGATATCCACTATCGAAGCCAGTACAGGGCTCACTAACACAGCAGGATCAAGTTTGAAGAATCGAGCGACTATCGGTAACCCGCCGCCGAGTACAGTTGATATGGTCACTTGAATAAACAGAGCAACAGCAATCGCGTAAGCAATCATATTAATGTCGTAACCACCCGTTGACTGGTTGTCACTGAATAATAAGATTCGGCCAATCATCACTAAGGCGATCGCAAGAGCTAAGCAAATTGCGACTCTAAGCTCTTTCCATAGAACGTTGGCCCACTGGCGTTTCTTTAATTCCCCTGTGGCTAAGGCTCTAATGACCAAAGTCGCAGCTTGTGTTCCTGTGTTGCCACCCGCGGCAGCGATTACCGGCATATAGATCGCTAGAAGTACTAGCTGGCTAAGAATGTCTTCATACTGAGCAATGATAAGCCCAGAGACAATGCCTAGCAGTGCTAAGGCAATAATCCAACCGATACGCTGCCTAACATGGCTAAGCACTCCAGTTGAAAGGTAACCTTGTTGAGGTTCAACCTCTGAGTAGATCAGCCCTAGTTGGTGAGCTAGATGTCGAGAGCGCTTCTCAAAGCCCTGCTCTTCTAGCTCACTAAGTAAAGTCTGAATCGTACTAAGAGAGCATTGCCCAAGCACTAACACCGCATCTTCAAGTGGCATTCGGTTTAAAAGGTTAATTTGTTGCTCACGCCCATACTGTTGAAAGGCATTCGATACAGCTTGGATGTCTTGCTCTGAGTACAGAGCTTCAATAGATAAAAAAGTGTTGTTCATTACCGTCATGGCGAATCTCCCGATTGGCAAAGGTAACGACCATCAAAACAAGTAGCCTATAGAGAGTACCCCGAGAGTGTAAAGCGGTGTACACCAAGAGCGTATAGCTATATACATCAAGAATATAAACTAAGCGCACCAAGAGCTTAAAGCACTGATGTGTCTACTTGTTAGAATCTAGAGTGTGGAAAAGAATGAGGGGAAAACAGATACCCTACCCGAACGGCAGGACAATAGATCAATACCGAGACGAGTTATTCTTCTCCATTCAAACTAGGAGGATGGTCGGTATTGTTCATAAAAATCTCCAAAATTACTGTCAGCTCGACAGCGCGCATAGTGTAGCAATCCTGTAAAAAATTCTTCGTCAACTTTCTGTCAATAAATAAGGGGCAATAAATAGGGGCCCATAAAAAAGGCATCCGAAGATGCCTTTTCTATAAATCATTGAGATTTAATATTACTTAATAGTAATACGAGCAAACTTACGCTTACCTACTTGGTAGACCGCAGTACCTGCTTCAGGTACCAATTTGCTGTCTTCAATCTTCTCGCCTTCAAGCTTAGCTGCGCCTTGCTTGATCATACGCATCGCATCAGAAGTCGAGTTTACAAGACCTGCTTCCTTTAGAACGTTCGCAATTGGTAGGCCTGCTTCGAATTCAAATTCAGGCATTTCATCAGGAACTTGGTTCTTAGCAAAACGGTTAACGAACTCTTGCTCAGCCGCTTCAGCATCTGCTTCGCTGTGGAAACGAGCAATGATCTCTTTAGCAAGAAGTACTTTCACGTCACGAGGGTTTTTGCCCGCCTCAACGCCAGCTTTCAGTTCCGCAACTTCTTCAAGAGGACGGAAAGACAGTAGCTCGTAGTAGCTCCACATTAGATCGTCAGAGATAGACATGATCTTACCAAACATCTCGCTTGGTGCTTCGCTGATACCGATGTAGTTGTGCGCAGACTTAGACATCTTCTTAACGCCGTCTAGACCAACAAGTAGTGGCATCATCAGCACCGCTTGTGGTTTTTGACCTGCTGCTTTTTGCAGTTCACGCCCCATAAGAAGGTTAAACTTCTGGTCAGTACCGCCAAGCTCAACATCGCTCTCTAGTGCAACAGAGTCGTGACCTTGAAGAAGTGGGTACATGAATTCGTGGATTGCGATCGGTTGACCACCAGCGTAACGCTTTTTAAAGTCATCACGTTCAAGCATACGAGCAACAGTTTGGTTAGAAGCAAGACGAATCATGCCTTCTGCACCAAGTTCAGATAACCACTCAGAGTTGAAACGAATTTGCGTTTTCGCAGGATCTAGAATCTTGAATACTTGCTCTTTGTAAGTTTCAGCATTCTTCAATACGTCTTCACGGCTTAGCGGTGGACGTGTTGAGTTCTTACCTGATGGATCACCAACCATTGCTGTGAAATCACCGATAAGGAACGTCACTTCATGACCAAGCTCTTGGAAAGCACGAAGCTTGTTAAAGATAACCGTATGGCCTAGGTGGATATCTGGAGCGGTTGGATCGGCACCCAGTTTAATGCGTAAAGGACGACCTTCTTTTAGTTTCGCAATCAGTTCGTCTTCTGGAATCAGTTCTTCTACGCCACGTTTGATCTCGGCTAGTGCAGCTTCAATACTCGCCATTCTTGTTCACTCCCACAGATTTGGCAAAAATATAATAATTAGACATCTTACTTGAATAGCGATGTATTTTGAAACCAGTTACACTATTCCGTCGTCTATTTTCATAATATTTACAGAACGAACCGGAACATGTTGTCTATTTTTGCACGCCTTCCCATTTTGCACCGGGCATTTATCGCATTTTTTAGTGCCGTAATTTTTATCGCTATTTTCTTACTCCCCGACGTCAACAGCTTACGTGACGATACGGGAGCTTTAGTCGTTGGAAAACACTACCCACTGACGATCAGTGCATCAGCACTTGTTAGCTCAAGTGACGCACCACCGACGGCAGTACTCAAATGGGAGAAATACACCGTTCGCTCTGGCGAAAGCACCTCTGTTTTATTTGAACGTATTGGCCTTTCATACCGTTTACTGATCACTCTACTCAATACCAACAACGATATTAAAAAGCAGCTGTCCAATCTAAGACCTGGCGACGTATTACAATTCGGCTTTGATGAAAACAACGACCTTATTCAGTTGAAGCGACAACTTAGTGCGTTTGAAAGCTTCCAGATCACTAAGTCTGGCGATTCATTCTCCTCTAGCTTCGACAAAAAGGAAGTGGCCTACCAATACAACTATGCCGAAGCCAACATCACGTCTAACTTCTGGAACGCCGGCGTCAATGCAGGCCTAACTGCAAACCAAATTATGGAACTGGCGGGCATCTTCGGTTGGGATATCGACTTTGCGTTGGATATTCGCAACAACGACAGCTTTAAGATTTTGTACCAAGAGAAAGTCGTTGAAGGCGAAGTGATTGGTCGCGGCAAGATCATGGCGGCAGTATTCAAAAACCAAGGTGATTCATTTACCGCGGTATTAGATGATAGAAGCGGCAACTACTTCGATGAAAATGGTCGTGCTATGAAGAAAGCCTTCTTGCGCTCACCGATTGATTTTCGCCGTGTAACATCGAACTTTAACCCTCGTAGAAAACACCCAGTAACCGGTAAGGTTCGAGCTCACCGAGGCACCGACTACGCAGCCCCTGTTGGCACACCTATCTGGGCAGCCGGTGACGGTATTGTTCAGAAATCGGGTTACAACCAATTCAATGGTAACTACGTGTTCATTCGCCACAGCAACACCTATATCACTAAATACCTGCATATGAAGCGACGTATGGTGAAAACAGGTCAGCGCGTAAAACAAGGCCAAACCATTGGTACTTTGGGCGGTACAGGCCGTGTGACTGGCCCGCACTTACACTATGAATTCTTGGTCAATGGCGTACATAAAAATGCGCGAACCGTGAAATTACCGCAATCTAAGTCGTTAACCGGTAAAGCAAAAGCAACCTTTATTGCCAACTCAGAGATTCGACTGAATAACCTTGAGCGATACGGCCAGTTACTAGCGACTAATTAGGCAACTAGATACCAATTAGGTTAAGAGCCCTATAAACCAACGAAAAGAGCGCCCACCAAGGCGCTCTTTTTTATGTTCATCGAACCACTGTATCTACTATTTTTCAGGCTTCTTATCTCGCCCTAGCATTAATAGACAAGGCGTCAGCACCAAGGTTAGTACCGTTGCAAATGCCAACCCTCCAGCAATCGCCGTAGCGAGTTGCGACCACCATTGGGTACTCGGCGCGCCAAACTCTATTTTTTGGTTAATCAGATCAATGTTCATCTCTAATACCATCGGCATCAAGCCTAAGATCGTAGTCACTGTAGTCAGCATTACAGGCCTTAAACGCTGAACACCGGTTCTCAGAATTGCATCGCGCTTATCTAAGCCTCTTTTGATTAGCTGATTATAGGTATCAATCAGCACGATATTGTTGTTTACCACTATACCTGCCAGTGCAATCACTCCAATACCGGACATCACGATACCAAACGGACGTTGGAAGATAAGCAGACCAACGAACACACCAACCGTTGAGAACAGCACCGCACTCAGAATCAGGAATGCTTGATAGAAACTATTAAACTGAGTAATCAAAATCAACGCCATTACCGCCAGTGCAACCATGAATGCACTTTGTAAGAAGGCAGAAGAGTTTTCTTGCTCTTCATTTTGACCACGGATACGAAATTCTACGCTACTCGGTAGCCCCAATTCACTTAACGCTTGCTCAATCTTTGGCAGTTCGAGGGCAAGGTTATAGTCCTCTTCCATATCCGCCATGATGTTCACTACGCGCTTACCATCGAGGCGTTTAATCGTATCTTGCTTGTGGTCGGGAACAATCTGAGCAAAGTTGGTGATCGGCACCAAGCCAGCAGGTGTTTTGACTCTCAACTGGTCAAAGCGTCCGATATCTCTTTTATCATTAGGGTAACGCACCAAGATATCGACCTCTTCTGATGAGTCATCAGGCAGGTAATCACCAATCTTGAGACCATTGGTAACGAATTGAACGGTATTACCCACCAAGGTCGCATCAGCGGAAAAGCGTGCGGCATCGTCTCGGCGAATATCCACTTTCCAATCAATGCCATCTTTGCTTGCAGTATCACTGATGTTAGTCAGAGCTTGATTACCATCCGCCCAGTTTCTTACAATTTTTGCAGCCTGATTCAGCTGTTCTGGTGTTGTTGCTGACAGCTCAATCACTAAATCATTTTCAACCGGAGGCCCTGCATCTGGAAACTTATATTCAATCTCGACCCCAGCGTATTGATCAGTTTGTGCCTTTAACTCATCAATAATCGCTTTAACACTACGACGATATTGCCAATCAACAGGAGTAATCGAGATCAAGCCAATCTGGTCGTCCCCACCCGTGCGTGTGTAAACAGTATCGAACTCATCATGATTAAGCATCATTTGCTCAATATCGCGCATGATGTCATCTTTTTCTTGAATAGAAAGATCACCATGCGAGCGAACTTTGACATTAAAGAATGGTGGATCAACCTCAGGGAAGAACTCTGCACCTAGGCCCGCTTTGGAGTAAGTAAAACCAACTGCAACCGCGAGCAATATCGCACTGAACAGAATCTTAAAGGGGTGCTTAATCGCAATCGAAAGCGTGTGGTAATACGCCTTGGTTAAGCCCGTTGCTTGTGAAAAATCACCATTATGCAGTGCCACCATTCGAGCTTGGCTCTTGGGCGATACGTATTGAGGTTTGCCAATCAAGCCACCTAATACCGGTACAAACAACAACGCCATAATCAATGAAGCGGTTAGCGTTGCAATCAGTGTTAGTGGCAGAAACTTCATGAATTCGCCTGTCACATCAGGCCAAAACAGTAACGGAGCAAATGCAGCTAAGGTTGTCGCTGTCGATGCGGTTATCGGCCACGCCATCCGTTTCGCTGCGTCTCGGTAAGCTTCTTTTCTACCTTCACCTTCTTGCATTCGCCTATCGGCAAACTCGGTAACAACAATTGCGCCGTCGACCAACATACCAACGGCCATGATCAAAGAGAACAGAACCACAATGTTGACGGTTAGACCAAACACAGACAACACCAATAATCCCGTGAGGAATGATCCAGGTATTGAAATTCCAACCAATAACGCGGTTCGAACACCAAGAATGGCGATGATAACGATCACCACCAGAATAATGGCGGATAAGATATTGTTTTGAAGATCGTTGAGCATGATCTTCACGTCTTTAGATTCATCCCAAGTGTATTTAACCAACAGGTTATTTGGCCATTCCGCTTGTTGTTGAGCACCTGCCATTACTGCTTTGACTAGCTCAACCGTTTCGATGATGTTTTCGCCTGCACGCTTCTTGATATCCAACACCACCGCAGATTTGCCATCTAAACGAGCAAAGCTTTCAGGATCTCGAAACGCTCGACGAACCGTAGCGACATCGCCGAAAGTGACCACCTGCTTGCCATCCACTTTAATAGGCAACTCGAGCACGTCTTTTAAAGAGTTAAACACCGAAGGGACTTTGACAGAGAAACGTCCGTAGCCAGTGTCAACAAAACCAGCGGCAACCACTCGATTGTTCAGAGCGATCAGATTATAGATATCCGCTTGATCTAAGCTGTAGCTCTCCATCAATAATGGATCGACAATGATCTCGACAATGTCATCGCGATCGCCCGCAATATCGACTTCAAGGATTTGGCGATAGCTTTCTAATTTGTCTCCAAGCTCTCGGGCAATTTGCACTATGGTGCGCTCAGGAACGGTACCGAATAGAACAACTGACAACACTGGCTGCTCAGACGCGAGCGTCACCTCATTCACGGTCGGCTCATCACTGTCTTCTGGTAATTTTGGTTTGGCTAAATCGACAGCATCACGCACATCAGCCATCGCTTTGGTGAGATCAACGCCAACATTAAACTCCAACACAACTGAGGCGTGGCCTTCTGCTGCGGTTGCGGTCATCTCTTTTACGCCTTCAATCGACCTCAGCTCTTGTTCTATCGGTCTAACCAATAAGCGTTCTGCATCGGTTGGCGAAATACCTTGGTGACCAATAGAAACGTAGATAATCGGGATGGTAATGTCGGGGCTCGATTCTTTGGGGATCGTGATATAGGTAACGACACCTGCGACCAATATGAGTGCCAAAAGAGAGAGCATTGTTCGAGCGCGAGACAAGGCTGCATCAATAATTGAATACATCGGTTATCTCCTACTCTGCAGTTACGTTAGAGAGTTCAACACCTTGCTCAACAGCAATCACCGAGTCACCATCACGAACAAAACCTTGCCCCACAGTGATGATATCGACACGCTGACCTAACCCCGTCAGCCACACTCCATCTTGCTCAGCTTTCACCAGTTGAATGCCGACAAATTTCACGATTGGTGAGTCGTCAATTGAAACCAAAGTTTTGACCCCAAGATTACCGGCCTCATCCAGTGCCAACATGGCAGGCGTCACTTTGATAGCGTCTCTTGTTTCTAGATTAAGGGTGACTTCAGCACTAACACCCGCAGGTAACAGGCCATCTGAGTTGTCGATTTCAATCTCAATAGGGAAGGTATTGGTTGAGGCAGAAGAGATTCGAGAGACGTAACGCAGCCGACCTTCCGCTTCTTCTCTCCCTAACAGGCGAACCAAAGCTGATTGATTGACTAGCAAATGCTGGATATGACGCTCACTGACATCGGCCTCAATAACCAAAGGATCGAGGTCAATCACGCCAGCAACAGGATCGCCAACACCAACGAAATCACCGAGCTCCACCATCAAATCTTGAACCACACCGGAGAAAGGCGATGTGATGACTGTATTTTTTAGAGCCAGTTCAGCATTACGCTTCATAGCCTTCGCTTCAGTTAACGAAGCCTCAGCTGTGGTGTAGGCTATCTCGCCTTGCAGCCCTCTTTTTTTCAGCGACTGCGCCGCCTTAAATTCTTTCTGCTTCAATCGATATAAAGCCGAAGCTCGCTCTAGCTGAATCTCTAAGTCACCTTTATCTATCTGAGCAATGGCTTGCCCTACTTTAACCGTATCGCCTTTCACAACGTTCAACCTAACAATCTTGCCCGCGACTTCCGCTCCCAATCGAGCATGCCTATCGGGTGCTGTGCGACCATAAAGATCTATGGTTTTAAAGGTGGGGGATGAAGTGAATGTTTGAAAGGAAACCTTAGCCAGCGGAATTTCTGTCGCTTTTTTTGCTGGTGACTCTTCCGCTTGCCCCACTCCTAAACCAAGCCAAATCGACAACAGTACAACTAGAACCAGAGAAACCAACCACGGCTGCTTCAGTTTCTGAAAAAATGGAGAGTTAGAAAATAGAGTGGGCATAGCAAATCCTTTTGTCCGATGTGATTAAGGCGCGCTAATTAGCTTAACACCGTCATATGCAACATCCTGATGCACAGAGGTAACCTTAACAGACCCACAGCCAACGAAGTTGGACGCTATCGACAGTTTAAAAAATATGGCGTTTACTATAAAACAAATGAATGAAGTAGAGCTTAAATATAACCACCCAAATTAACCTTGGCGTACATGCCTAGAATAAGTCGACTTACTGTCTGTTTTGTATGGTGTATTTTTTACAAACAAAAACACCGAGCATTGGCTCGGCGTTTAAAATATTTCTAATGTAGCTTTCCGTTCAAGCTACCTTTCAGTGCACGCTAAACGCTAAATGATGCGCCACAACCACATGTTGTTGTCGCGTTCGGGTTGTTCACAAAGAAACGTGCGCCTTCTAGGCCTTCAGTGTAATCAACCATGCCGCCCATTAAGTACTGTAGGCTCATTGGGTCAACAACCAGCGTCACACCGCTATTTACAATGGTAGTGTCGCCATCATTTACTTTTTCATCAAATGTGAAGCCGTACTGGAAGCCACTACAACCGCCGCCTGTAATGTATACACGCAGTTTTAGCTCTGGGTTTTCTTCTTCAGCAATTAGCGTTTGTACGCGGGTAGCTGCTGCATCAGAAAAGGACAATGGGATATTTACTTCGCTCACGACAACCTCTCTTACCTGTGTCAAAAACAACATGATACAAATCTAAATCGAGACCATAGTTGTTGAGTATTTTCTTATATTCTGGTGATTATCTAATACCTGACTGAAACGTTCAAGTATTCACCACAGGATCGTTCCTTTTACTACTGTAAACTCGCTAATATCTGACAATTAAAACGCGTAACCACACAAAACAACCAGATTCGGGTGATTATATCAGCGAAGGCATTCCTAGTTGGATTCCGGATAGGTACAATGCGTGCCAATTGGTCCGACAGTCAAAAGAGGATATATCAATGACCAAATCAGCAGAGCTGTACGAAAAAGCACAGCAAACTATTCCTGGTGGCGTAAACTCTCCAGTTCGTGCATTCAATGGCGTAGGTGGTTCTCCTATCTTCGTTGAACGCGCTGATGGCCCACTTATTTTTGATGCTGATGGTAAAGCATATATCGATTACGTTGGCTCTTGGGGTCCAATGATCCTTGGTCACAACCACGTTGTTATTCGTGACGCTGTTATTGCAGCAGCTCAACGCGGCCTTAGCTTTGGTGCTCCAACCGAAACTGAAATCAAGATGGCTGAACTTGTATCTGAGATGGTTCCATCAATGGAACAGCTGCGTATGGTGAGCTCAGGTACAGAAGCAACAATGAGTGCGATTCGTCTCGCTCGTGGCTTTACTGGTCGTGACAAAATCCTTAAGTTTGAAGGTTGTTACCACGGTCACGCAGACAGCCTACTTGTAAAAGCAGGTTCTGGCGCACTGACTTTAGGTCAACCAAGCTCTCCAGGCGTACCGGCTGATTTTGCGAAACTAACGCTAACTGCAACTTTCAATAATCTAGATTCAGTACGTGAAATCTTCGCAGCAAACAAAGGTGAGATCGCGTGTATCATCGTTGAGCCTGTCGCGGGCAACATGAACTGTATCCCACCAGTAGAAGGCTTCCACGAAGGTCTACGTGAGATCTGTGATCAAGAAGGTGCATTGCTAATCTTTGATGAAGTAATGACAGGTTTCCGCGTTGCTGAAGGTTGTGCTCAGGCTTACTACAACATCAAGCCAGACTTAACGTGTCTTGGTAAAGTGATTGGCGGCGGCATGCCAGTGGGTGCTTTTGGTGGTCGTAAAGACGTGATGCAATACATCGCACCAACGGGGCCTGTTTACCAAGCAGGTACGCTTTCAGGTAACCCTGTTGCAATGGCTGCTGGCTACGCATGTTTGAATCTTCTAAGAGAAGAAGGCAACGAAAAGCGTCTAGCGTCTAAAACTAAGCAGTTGGCAAATGGCTTCAAGCAACTTGCTGACAAGCACGGCATCCCTATGCTAGTTCACCAAGTTGGCGGTATGTTTGGTTTCTTCTTCACAGACCAAGAAACGGTAACGTGCTACGAAGATGTAACTAAGTGTGATGTAGAACGCTTCAAGCGCTTCTTCCATTTAATGTTAGATCACGGTGTTTACCTTGCACCTTCAGCATTCGAAGCAAGCTTTACTTCTCTTGCTCATGGTTCAAAAGAACTGGATGCAACACTAGAAGCTGCTGACCGCTCTCTTGCGATCATTGCTGCTGAAAGCAAATAATCGAAAGCACTTTATAAGTCGCTAACCGATTGAATTTAGGGCTGCATTAGATGCAGCCCTTTTTAATACATCACGCTCGTTAACCACAAATATGACAGATTATTTACCCTTCGATTAAGGCTAAAACTGAACTAAAAACGCCTAACGTTCCCAGAAAAGAAAAACCAACAACATCAAGGTGCCAAGGAACATTCTGAACCAAGGGATCTCTTTTTTTGTTTGCTGTTCTTCATCTTGGCATTTCTTATCTTTATTACAGCATCCCATTATCAAAACTCCTCATTGCTAACTCTCTGTTTTGCAGCCATTATAAACTCAGAACGCAAATATAGAGACCATTAACGTGTCAGAAAAACTCAAAATCAATACCAGCCACTGGGTGATCATCATTGCCCTACTTGCGGCGGCTTATGCTTGTTACTTGCTTATAGAGCCGTACGTCAACTCAATCGTGATGGCCTTTATCATTTCACTATTGATGTTCCCGATCCATGAGTGGCTTGAAAAAAAGCTCCCGAATAAAGAAAACATCGTCTCTCTGCTGTCTTGTGTGATTCTGACTTTCATTATTGTTATCCCTTTATTGGCAGTATTCGCAGCAATTGTTCAGCAAGGCTCTCTGTTCTCTCAGAACACCTACCAATGGGTAACACACGGCGGTATTCAGACTCTGTTTGCACACCCACTTGTGGTCAAAGCGCTGTCGTTTGTGAATAACTACCTGCCTTTCGACAACATTGAGCCCCAAGCCATCGCACAGAAAGTCGGAGAATTCGCGACAAGTTTTGGTTCTAAACTGGTTGGTATCAGTGCGAAAATCCTTGGGGATGCGACCAACTTCTTAATGGATTTCTTCTTGATGCTGTTTGTTCTGTTCTTCTTATTAAGAGATCACGACAAAATCATCAGTGTGGTTCGTCATATTCTTCCGCTATCTCGTAGCCAAGAAGACAAGCTCCTCACTGAGATTGAGCAAGTTTCTAAGTCTGCCGTTATGGGCTCATTCTTAACCGCAATAGCGCAAGGTTTTGCGGGTGGTTTAGGTATGTGGATTGCTGGTTTCCCTGGGTTGTTCTGGGGCACTATGATGGGCTTTGCCTCTTTCATCCCCGTGGTCGGTACCGCTCTAATCTGGATCCCAGCCGCAACCTACTTATTCCTAACCGGTGATACCACGTGGGCAATTTTCCTAACGGTTTACTGTGTCGCGATTGTTGGCTCAATTGACAACCTACTGCGCCCGCTGCTGATGCAAGGCAGTGCAGGCATGAATACCCTAATGATCTTCTTCTCACTGTTGGGTGGTATTCAACTTTTTGGCCTAATTGGTCTTATCTACGGCCCACTGATCTTTGCTATTACTATCGTTCTTTTCAATATTTACGATGAAGAGTTTAAAGACTTTTTAAACCAGCAAGACAAGAGTTGATCAACTGTTCAGCAACTTGGTTGCCGAACCCGTATTAAACACTTCAAGCTTTGGGCGGATTATGCGAAAATCCGCCCTCATTTTTTGCTAACGATTCAATAGAGTGTCCTATGTCAGCTTATATTGCCCCAAGCCAAATTGCTCAACGTCAACTCGCCTACTTTGAAGGCAAACATGTTTTAGTTGCAGGTGAGGCAGAAGACTTATTCCCTGTTGAATTAGCGAAACATTGTGAATCAGTCACCGTGTTTACTTCTAATTACAGCTACTACCGTCAATTAGAAGACTGCAGCACCATCCAACGTTTTTATGGTGCGGAGTTTACCGAAGAGACCAAGGCCGATTTAGTGATGCTGTACTGGCCAAAGGCCAAAGCGGAAGCGGAATTTCTGCTGGCGATGTTATTTGCCAAGCTAGGTAAAGATACCGAGATTGTCGTAGTTGGCGAAAATCGTTCCGGTGTTAAAAGTATCGAGAAGATGTTCGCTCCTTACGGCAAAGTCGTGAAATACGATTCAGCGCGTCGTTGTTCTTTCTACTGGGGTCAATGCTTCGAGCAACCACCAGCCTTCAATCTGCAAGAGTGGTTTAAAACCTACACGGTTAACATTGGTGAGCAATCACTAACCGTGAAAAGCCTTCCAGGCGTCTTCAGTCATGGTCAATTTGATGTTGGTAGCCAACTATTACTTGATACCCTGCCAAAACTGAAAGGTAAAGTACTGGATTTCGGTTGTGGTGCAGGCGTATTGGGCGCGGTAATGGCATCTCGTCACCCTGATATCGAACTGGAAATGTGCGACATCAGTGCATTTGCCGTGGCGTCTAGCCAAGCAACGCTAGAAGCGAATGGTTTAACAGGTAATGTCTTCGCCTCAGATGTCTACTCTGACACATCAAAAGATTACCAATTCATCATCAGTAACCCACCATTCCATTCTGGTTTGGATACAAGCTACAGTGCGACTGAAACCTTACTTGCTCAGGCTCCTAACCACATGAAGCGTTCTGGTGAGATGATTATTGTTGCGAACAGTTTTTTAAAATACATTCCAATTATTGAGCAAGCTTTTGGAAAATGCGCGACTCTAAATAAGACCACCAAATTCGCGATCTATCACGCAAGCAAATAGCCTATCTAACACAGCGCAGGGTCAATATCTGCGCTGTCTGTTCATATTTCTATCAAAAGCCCATAAAAATGAGCTTTTGCACACGCTTTAAATACCACTTACTTGTCAAAGTAAAAAAACTCGTTAATTTCGTTAAATTGGAACCCGTTAATTCTATTCTCTGTACTTGTTTTCATCCCTTTCAAGCAGTACATCAAAGGAAAGTAGTACCCAATTTATGTTTAGATTCTATCGTAAGCAGAAGTTTAAGCGCCTTCAAAATACCCTAATGCTGGCATTTCTTGTCCTTAGTATTACCCCAGTGACACTTATCGCGATATTTTTCCTCCAATCGCACAGTCAGGATCTTCAGGAACAAAGTACTTCGCACCTTGTTTCCGTCCGTGATACTAAACAGCAGCAAATTGTCGATTACCTACAAGCTCAAGAATCCCAAGTGATGGGTTTTGTTCGCTCAGAGCTTGCCAATGCCAGTGGCGGACGATTCTATGGTTTGATCAATGCATTCCAACGCCTAGGGTTAGACATTGACGAAGCACGCGCTAATGCGCAGCAGCGCTACATTCAAGGATCGGGCGATCAAATCAAAACATCGATTCTTCCTGAGTCCAGTAGCTACATAGGAAGTGAGCGTTATCGCCTATTGCACAAGCGCTACCACAACTCTTATTTAGAGCTGCTTAAGCGTTCAGATTTTGACGACATTTTATTGGTCGACATTAACGGTAACATCGCTTATTCAGTTTTTAAGCGCGATGACTACGGCACCAACTTGCTGACTGGTAAGTACAAAGATGCAAACCTCGGCAAAACCTTTCAACGCCTGGAAAAGGACGTAAAAGACAAACGCAAATCCAACGAAGACTACACGCCGGTTATCGTTTCTGACTTTAAAGACGAAAATGGTAAACAGACCGCATGGTTAGGCGCACCTATCGTTCAACAGGGCTACCTACACAGTTACGCCATGTTTAGACTACCCATCAATGGTATTACTAAGCTTATTGCCGATCTCAACAAGAGTTCGAATATTCAAACCTTGCTTGTCGGCGATGATCACCTGCCACGTAGCCTTGCCCATTCACAAGAGTCGATTAATCTGAGTTTAGATGTTGTTGATAAAGCTCTAGCAGGAGAAACAGCCGTTGGCACCTTCGACAACGCTCAGGATCAAGCGATCATCGCTGCATATACTCCAATTGAGCTCAAATATGCGACTTGGGCACTGGTCGTCGAGCTTCCTGAGAAAGAAGCGTTTGCCCGTATTCATCAGTTAGAAAAGATCTTTGTGATCGTGATGTTGACGGCGATTATTCTTGTATTTGTCGCATCCCATTATCTGTCTAACTTCATCACATCACCGTTACTCAAGCTCACATGGGCAGCAGAGAAAGTCTCTGCGGGTGACCTTGATGAAACCATGATTAATACTGAACGAAAAGATGAGATAGGCCGCCTCGCGGTAAGCTTCGAAAGAATGCAACGTTCGATTCGTGAAAAGATGCTGCTCATTAAGAGCCAAAATGATGAGCTTGAGGACAACCTTAAGACCATTCAAAAACAAAATGAAGAGTTGCAACTGGCCAACAAACTTAAAGATGAATTCTTAGCAACAACATCACACGAATTGAGAACGCCATTACATGGCATGGTAGGCATCGCTGAAGCGCTAATATCTGGTGCAAACGGTCCTATTCCTGCCAACCAGAAGTACCAGTTGGATATCATCATCAATAGTGGCCAGAGATTGGCAACACTGGTCGATGATCTACTTGATTACCACAAAATGCGCTACGGCAGTTTAGACATAAATAAATCTGCTGTTGATTTATCGGCTGCTACCAGCTTGGTACTAGAATTGTCTCATCATCTGTTGGGCAATAAGCCAATCCGAATTATTAACCAAGTACCCAGTGATTTAGGGTTGGTTTCGTCCGATCCTCAACGATTAGAACAAGTGATGTATAACTTGGTCGGCAACGCCATCAAGTACACATCAGAAGGTAAAATTGTTATCTCAGCAAGCGTTATCGACGACAACATTCGTGTACAAGTTGTTGATACAGGCCAAGGCATACCTGCTGAATACTTAGAACACATCTTTGAGCCACTGATTCAAGCAGGACAAGACTCAAGTAACTATCGCCAAGGTGCAGGGCTTGGGTTGTCGATAAGTCGTCAATTGATTGAACTGATGGGCGGTTCACTGTACGTAAGTAGCCAACCAATGCTTGGCACGACGTTCAGCTTTACCCTGCCTTTAGCCACCCAAGAAGAATTGGATAACTACAGTGATTCAGGAAGCTATTCGCACTTCCAAGCGCCAGATTTAATTGATAACAGCCAACAAGAAAATAGTGTTATCAGTGAAGATCCAGACGGTCCGTTACTGGTTATCGCCGACGATGAACCAGTAAACTTACGCGTGCTAGACAGTTTCTTGAAATTGGAAGGTTATCGAGTGCGCACCGCATGTGACGGCCCAGAAACCATTGAACTGATTGAGAAAGAGAAGCCAGAGTTACTTCTGCTCGATATTATGATGCCAGGTATGAGTGGCTATCAGGTGTGTGAAGCACTGCGTAAGCAATACGATCATGCACAGTTGCCAATCATCATGCTCACAGCTCTTAATCAAGCAGAAGACCGTGTTCGTGGCTTTGAAGCTGGTGCCAACGATTACTTGTCTAAACCGTTCAACAAACAAGAGCTGGCGGCGCGAATTACGGCTCACTTATCAGCAAGTAAAGCTGAGCAAAGACGTCTTGAGAATGCTCAATTGCAACTGGAGCTTAAACACAGAGCCATGGTTGAAGCGAACCTGCTAGAAACTCAAGGGCGCTTGCTAGAGCAGCTAGAATCAGCCCCTGAGGCCATCATCTGTATTCGTGATGACCAACGAATTCGATTTGCCAACGAAGCTGCAGCAAAACTATTTAGGCGCGGGCAAGAGCAGCTTAAACGCTCTATGGCCGATGAGATCATTGCGCCTAAATACCTTAAGGTGGAACAAGCTCACTACTGTGGTGATATTGACATCTATATAGACGACACTCGTCAGCGCATACCAAGTGATATCCTTAAGCTACCTGAAGGCTCAGGGCTCGACACCATGTATATCTTTAATGTTGGTGGTGGGGTTAACTCAAACCGAGTCAATAACCTTGAAACGGCGGTTGAGGCACTTTCAAGCTACGCCTTTGAGGGTGACAAAGATAAACTTCAACAACTGAAAGAGCTTGGCGGTGAATTTACTCGCCTTGCAGATAAAGCAACCGGTGAAGGTAAAAACAAACAAGAGCTGATGCGTGAAGTGCTGGTCGATGTCATGACTAATGCCATCATCTACTGGGAGTCTGTTACAGGGGAAACCAAGTTTGCCTTCGCAGAGAAGAGTGGCTTGTGGCGCGTCTACCTAGACCGCAGTACCCTGCAAACTAGAACGCTAGACAAATATCTACGTGTAGAAACTCTACCGAAAACGCCTCGCTGGCGAACGGTACTGAGCTCTATCGAGTTTATACTTGAGCACTGTAAAGAACAGACACCTGAAAGAACTCATATTGAGACACTAAGGGATAAGCTACAAAAACTACTGACCAGTTAGCTCTGAAGTAAGCTCAAGCTACTGTAAATAATGAAGCCCACACAGCGTGGGCCTTTTTGTGAATATCGTACGCGACCAAAGGACAATGACGTCGATTCAAATACACTTCTTTTACGGCATTAAACAAGCAAAATGACACGTTACTCAATCTTAAACAATCACCAGTTCAGTTACTATTTTGAGCCTTATTCTTGGCTGAATTTCACATTCCTTCGGCTCTTTGTTGCAGTTTGAGAAGCGAGTCACAACAGAACGGCAGATTTAATTTTCTAGAAAAATTTAACGTAAAATAGGTAAGTGACCGAGATCTACAATTACATCACAGCAAGATAACCCCCTATAATTAAAAGCCAAAAAGGTTAGTGACCACTTACAATGGTTCACTACCACAAAACCAAATGCGAGTCACATCACCTTAACAATTGCGCACAAAAAACCACCAAAGCAAGCTATTTTGACGTTAATGACGTGGGGCTGTGTGTTTTTAACGTTTTTGACGGGAAACGAGTTTGATTAATTCATCGATAAGGTGTTTTCTTACTCCTGCCAAAGGCCTACAGGCCACTCTTACCACTTCTCAGAATCAAAGATGAATCTGGAGCAACGAAGAAGAGGTAGGCCTTTAACTAGAGTGTGTATCTACTAACTAATTAGCGACAGATAACATTCAATCCATTAGTGAAATGAAAGCAAATAGTAAGGAACAGCTATGCTTGCCAATATAAAAAAAACAGCAATAGCAACAGCAATTATTGCAACTGCTACAACAGGTTTTGCATCAGTAGCAACCGCTGCAGAGCGCAGCGAACTGACCGTTCACCCGAAAGAGTACACTACATTCGTACGTAACTTTAACCCGTACCTTGGTGCTACTAACCTACATACTACAACTGACTTCATGTACGAGCCTTTAGTAGTATTTAACGAAATGCACGGTAACACTCCGGTGTTCCGTCTAGCTGAAAACTTCAAAATGTCAGATGATCTGATGAGCGTTGTTTTCGACATTCGTAAGGGTGTTAAATGGTCTGATGGAGAAACTTTCTCTGCTGATGATGTTGTTTTTTCTTTCAACCTTGTAAAAGAGAAGCCAGAGCTTGACCAATCTGGTATCAACTCTTGGGTAACTTCTGTAGAAAAACTGAACGACAACCAAGTTAAGTTCACACTAACAGAAGCAAACTCAAACGTACCTTACGAGATTGCTAAAGTACCTGTAGTACCTAAGCACATCTGGAAAGACGTTAAAGATCCATCAACGTTTACCAATGAGAACCCTGTAGGTTCTGGTCCATTTACAGAAATCGATACGTTTACAGCGCAACTGTACATCCAGTGTGCAAACCCGAACTACTGGGATGCAGACAACCTAGATGTTGACTGTCTACGTGTTCCACAAATTGCGAACAACGACCAGTTCTTAGGTAAAGTTGTAAACAGTGAAATGGACTGGACGTCTTCTTTCGTTCCAGATATCGATCGTACATACGCTGCAGCAAGCCCTAAACACCACTACTGGTACCCGCCAGCAGGTACACAAGCATTCATCGTTAACTTCAAACACCCTGATGCTGCGAAGCATGAAGCATTGAGCAACGTTGAATTCCGTCGTGCTTTCTCTATGGCTCTTGACCGCCAAACTATCATCGACATCGCATTCTACGGTGGCGGTACTGTGAACGATTTCGCATCAGGTCTTGGCTACGCGTTTGAAGCTTGGTCTGATGAAAAAACTCACGACAAATACAAAGGCTTCAACACTTACAACGCTGAAGGCGCGAAGAAGCTTCTTGCTGACGCTGGCTTCAAAGATGTAAACAAAGATGGTTTTGTTGACACTCCATCAGGCAAATCTTTCGAACTAATGATTCAATCGCCAAACGGCTGGACTGACTTCAACAACACAGTTCAACTTGCGGTAGAGCAACTAAACGAAATCGGTATTAAAGCGAAAGCTCGTACACCTGACTTCTCTGTTTACAATCAAGCAATGCTTGAAGGTACATACGACGTAGCATACACAAACTACTTCCACGGTGCGGATCCATACACGTACTGGAACAGTGCTTACAACTCATCACTACAATCTGGTGAGGGTATGCCTCGTTTCGCTATGCACTTCTACAAAAATGACAAGCTAGATGGTCTTCTAAACAGCTTCTACAAAACAGCTGACAAGAACGAACAGCTAGATATTGCACATGGTATCCAGCAAATTATCGCTGCAGACCAAGTGACAATCCCTGTGATGTCTGGTGCTTACATGTACCAATACAACACAACTCGATTCACTGGTTGGTGGAACGAAGAAAATCCAAAAGGCCGTCCAAACATTTGGGCTGGTATTCCAGAGCGTCTACTTCATGTACTGGACCTAAAACCAGTTAAATAAGTAATCGTTCAATCTTTGCGGCGTAACTTCTTACGCCGCTTATAAAAATCCCCACACTATCAATTGAAAGTATGGCGCTAGTCGTCAGGGGATTTTTCGTTCCAAATTTCGCTAGGAGCGACCTGAATCCAGAAACAGGGAAACAATCTGGGTGAGTAAGGTGTGAGTTATGGGTTATTTTTTAAGACGTTTGTCATTTTATTTTGTCGCGCTATTAGTTGCAGCGACGTTAAACTTTATTATTCCAAGAGCAATGCCTGGTGACCCAGTTACCATGATGTTTGCGAACGCTTCTGTTCAAGTTACTCCTGAGCGTATTGCGGCAATGAAAGAACTATTAGGCTTCGTTGATGGCGGCTTACTGGTTCAATACGGCGCATACATGAAGAACATTCTAAGCTGGGAGCTTGGTACATCAATTCAATTCTACCCACTTTCAGTAAATACACTGTTAGGTGGCGCATTCGGTTGGTCGCTATTCTTAGCAGGCACTGCCGTTATTCTTTCGTTCTCTATTGGTTCAATCCTAGGTATTTTTGCAGCGTGGAAACGTGGCAGCAAATACGATGCTTTTGTTACTCCAGGGATGCTTATTCTACAAGCCGTTCCTCAAGTTGTTATTGCCATGATTGCGCTGTTTACCTTCGCAATCGGCTTGAAATGGTTCCCAACAGGTTACGCCTATACCGCGGGTACGATACCTGACTGGACAAGTTGGGCATTCATTAAAGATGTCGCTTACCACGCCTTCTTACCTTTGCTATGTGCATCTATTGTTCAAATTGGTGGCTTCCTAGTAAACATGCGTAACAACATGATCAACCTGCTAGCTGAAGATTACATCACCATGGCGAAAGGCAAAGGCCTTAGCGAAAACCGAGTGGTATTCAATTACGCAGCTCGTAACGCGATGCTACCAAGTGTGACAGCACTTTCTATGTCGCTAGGTATGGCAATCGGTGGTCAGTTAATTATCGAAATCATCTTTAACTACCCAGGTCTTGGCAGCGTACTTTTCAACGCAATTAACGCTCGTGATTACCAAGTACTGCAAGGCCAACTGCTTATCATGACGCTATTCATGCTGTTCTTTAACCTAGTTGCAGACATGCTTTACGTTGTTCTTGACCCTCGTCTTCGTAAGGGTGGTAAATAATCATGAAAGATATTCTAAAACTCATTTGGCGTAACCCGATGGCCTTAACCGGCGTCATCATCCTAAGTATTTTTATTCTTGGTGCTATTGCGGCTCCATTGATCACAAAACATGTGCCAGACAAACGTACAGGTAATCCACACGAATACCCTGGCTTCGTGGTTAAGTCTGCACAAACTAACCCGGATGGCTGGGTTGCTCAAAACCTAGCAGACGATCGTCGTACGTTGATAATGTCTAAGAAGGCAGACCACGTACTGGGCACAACTCGTATGGGTCGTGACGTTTGGTCACAAGTGGTATACGGCGCACGCGTATCTCTTGCTGTAGGTTTTGGTGCGGGTCTTACCGTATGTTTACTAGCAACGGTTATCGGTGTTTCCGCTGGCTACTTTGGCGGCCGTGTCGATGATGTTCTGACAGCCGCAATGAACATCATGCTGGTTATTCCTCAATATCCATTACTGTTCGTAGTTGCAGCCTTTATCGGTGAGGCAGGGCCACTCACCATAACCTTGGTTATCGGCTTTATGTCCTGGGCTTGGGGCGCGCGTGTTGTTCGTTCCCAGACCTTAGCACTGCGTGAAAAAGAGTTTGTAAAAGCCGCTGAAGTTCTGGGTGAATCTTCATTCCGTATTATCTTCGTAGAGATTCTTCCAAACCTTATCTCTATCGTTGGCGCGAGCTTCATCGGTTCGGTGATGTACGCAATCATGATGGAAGCAACGATTTCGTTCCTAGGTCTTGGTGACCCGAACACAATCAGCTGGGGCATCATGCTTTACAACGTTCAAACCTCTTCATCAATGCTGATTGGCGCTTGGTGGGAACTGTTGGCTCCTTGTATCGCATTGACACTACTTGTAACTGGTCTTGCTCTACTTAACTTCGCTGTCGATGAAATTGCCAACCCGCAACTGCGTTCTCACAAAGGCATGAAGCGTTGGAAGAAATTAGCAGCACAAGACAAAGAAGAACGTGAACCTGAACTACCACCACAAAATGCACTTTGGAGCGGAGATAAATAATCATGTCTGAACCACTAATTTCTATCCGTAATTTATGCGTGGATTACATCACAGAGTCTGGCGATGTACGTGCGTGTAACAACGTAAGTTTCGACATTGCTCCAGGTGAAGTATTCGGCCTAGCTGGTGAATCTGGCTGTGGTAAATCAACTGTTGCTTTCTCTCTTATGCGTCTGCACAAGCCGCCCGCTTACATCAGTGGTGGTGAGGTTATCTTCAATGGTGAGAACATCCTTGAATACAGTGATGACCGTATGCAAGCGTTCCGTTGGAGCGAGATGTCGATGGTATTCCAGAGTGCGATGAACGCACTCAATCCCGTATTACCAATGGAAGAGCAGTTCTGTGACGTAATTATGCGTCACACCAACATGACTCGTGAGCAAGCTAAGCAACGCGCTGAAGGTCTACTTGAAATCGTAGATATTCACCCGAGCCGATTGAGTGACTACCCTCACCAATTCTCTGGCGGCATGCGTCAGCGCTTGGTTATTGCTATCGCTTTAGCATTGAATCCAAAGCTGATCATTATGGATGAGCCAACGACCGCACTTGATGTGGTTGTTCAACGCGAAATCCTACAAAAGATCTATGCACTAAAAGAAGAGTTTGGCTTCTCGATTCTGTTCATCACCCATGACTTGTCATTGATGGTCGAGTTCTCTGACCGTATCGGCATCATGTACTCAGGTGAGCTCATCGAGGTTGCCAATGCTCAAGATATTCTAGAAAACCCTTACCACCCTTATACCAAAGGGCTGGGAAGTTCTTTCCCTCCACTAACAGGGCCAAAGACAAAACTAGCAGGCATTCCGGGTAACCCTCTGAACCTGTTGGAGATCCCTGAAGGGTGTCGTTTCCAAGCTCGTTGTGATCGTGTACATGAAACGTGTACCAAGGTGCCAACCAAGCTGCGTTCTATCGACCCGGGACATTTGTCTAACTGCCACCTGTACGGTGACCCAATAGTACAAAGGAAGCTATAGCTTGCACGCTAATTCAGCGTGAATAACGAATAAGGCGGCTCGACCGCCGAAATGCAAGCAAAGCGAATAAGGATTCTGGAGACAATTATGAGCAAAGATTTCGGTCAATTATTGGTAGAAGGCAAGAATGTCGTAAAAGACTTCCCAATAAGCAGTACCACAATTCAAACCCCAATGATGCGTGCGATTAACGACGTATCATTCAAGATGTATAAAAGTCGAGGCCTAGCTGTGGTTGGTGAGTCAGGTTCAGGCAAATCAACAACAGCAAAAATGATCGCAAAAATGTACGCACCTTCGGGCGGTACGATCGAATACAAAGGTCGTGATATCCAAGAGATCTCAAGCAGAAAAGATCTTATGCACTACCGTGAAGGCGTGCAGATGGTATGGCAAGACCCGTTTGGTTCTCTGAACCCAACACATAACATCTTTCACCACATAGCTCGACCATTGTTGATCCACAAAAAAGTATCTCCGGGCAACAAGAAAGAGTTACAGGAACGTGTGTACGATCTTCTAGAGCAAGTTGGCTTAGTGCCACCACAAGCAACGGCAGAGAAGTACCCTCATCAACTCTCTGGTGGTCAGCGTCAACGTGTCAACCTAGCCCGTAACATTGCAGTTGGTGCAGAAGTTGTATTAGCCGATGAACCAACATCGATGCTTGATGTATCGATTCGTGCTGGTGTTTTGAACCTGATGGAAGAAATGAAGTTTGAGAAACAAATGTCTCTACTTTACATCACTCACGATATCGCAACCGCTCGTTACATTGCTGAAGATCTTTCAGTGATGTACGTAGGACACATGGTGGAATGGGGCGATACCGATGATGTGATTGCTAACCCTCAGCATCCTTACACCCAACTGCTTGTTTCTGCGGTTCCAGATCCTAAAAAATCGATCCACGAACAACTCGCAGGCAACAAAGGTGAGATCCCTCTTTGGACACCAGTATCAGCAGGTTGCCCATTTGCAGGCCGTTGCACTCACGCAATGGATAAGTGTAAAGAGCAGTTACCAGGGGTTACGCAGTTAGCTGATAACCACTTTGTGCGCTGTTACCTACACGAAAGCTAAGCAATAAAACCAAGTTAGGGTCTGCGGGCCCTAACTATTTATATCCAAAACATTTTATATCCAAAACATTCAAGTACCTAGCCAGTAGAAACTAGGACTGTCGGAGAATATTGATGCTGTTATTGACCAACCATATTGGCTACGAATCCACGGCTCCAAAGCAGGCTATTCTGCAAACGAAGAAAGCTCGCTTATCAAGTACGACTGCACTTTTGGTGTGTGCCGACAACCATATCACTGTCGGAAGTTTTGATGTGGTTAAACAAGGCCGCGTAGCAAATTGGCATCAAGGGCAATTCTTCACTATCGATTTCAGTTCAGTCACTGGATCTGGTCGCTACTACCTACGCTTTGACAATCTGCGCTCTGAAGTATTTGAGATTGGTAGCAACCTATTAATGAACCACACATTTTCTGATGTGCTTCATTACTTTAAGTCACAACGCTGTGGCGGTAGTTTCGACAAAAAAGATCGACAAGCACAAATTATGGGCACTGACAGATACGTCGATGTCCACGGTGGATGGTATGACGCATCAGGTGATGTAAGTAAGTATTTTAGCCACCTATCTTATGGTAACTACCTTAACCCACAACAAATTCCAATGGTCGTTTGGAACATGCTAAAAAGCGTGCGCTTGACTAGCAATAACTCAGACTTTCCTAAATTCTCTATGACTCGTTTAGTGGAAGAAGCCCTATTCGGTGCCGATTTCTTAGTGCGTATGCAAGACGCTGACGGATACTTTTACATGACGGTATTCGACAAGTGGAGTAAAGACATCAATCAACGTGACATCTGCGCATACGCCACTCAAGAAGGTAACAAATCAACGGACTTGCAAGCGGGCTACCGACAAGGTGCAGGTGTTGCTATCGCCGCATTAGCTGCTGCATCTGAACTTGAAACCTCGGGCAGTTACTCGAGCCAAACTTATCTTGAAACTGCCGTTAGCGGTTATTGGCACCTAAAAGAACATAACCTGCAGTACCTAAACGATGGCGAAGAAAACATCATCGATGAATATTGTGCCCTACTCGCTGCCAATGAACTGTACCGAGTAACAGAGGACGATCAATACCTATTAGAAGCAAGAACTTGGGCTAGTCGCTTGATCGCACGTCAGCAATCTGATGATTCAGTTAAGCACTTTTGGTCAGCTAATGCTGATGGCTCTCGCCCCTATTTCCATGCAGCTGAAGCTGGCCTTCCTGTAATTGCTCTGTGCGAGTACATCGATAATGAAACTGACACTGAGTTGAAAGAACAAGCACGTGTGGTTGTTGAGCAAGCTTGTCAGTTCGAAATCAACATTACCGACAAAGTCATCAACCCATTTGGCTACCCAAGACAATACGTAAAATCTGTCGATGGTGATAAACGTGATGCCTTCTTCGTCGCTCAACAAAACGAAACTGGCTACTGGTGGCAAGGCGAAAACGCGCGTCTTGGCTCAATTGCGACCATGGCGTACTTAGTTCAACCACACATTCAAAATGCCGATCTTCAAAAGCGCTTAATCCAACTGTCACAAAACAGCCTTGATTGGATTTTAGGATTGAATCCTTACCACATGTGCATGCTTGATGGCCACGGTCATAACAACCCAGACTACCTACCACAGCTTGGTTTTTTCAATGCCAAGGGCGGGATCTGCAATGGCATTACGGCAGGGTTCGAAGACGAACAAGACATCGCATTCAACCCACCAGCACAGAAAGGCGACATGCTTCAAAACTGGCGATGGGGTGAACAATGGATCCCTCATGGAGCGTGGTATTTGCTAGCAACGGCTGCGCAATTCAACTTCCTAGCACAAAGTAAGGAGCAATAATCATGACGCTTTACTACGTAGGTATTGATGGTGGCGGTACATCTTGCCGTGCTCGCATTCGTGATGACCAAGGCAAACTCATTGGTGAAGCGAAAAGTGGCAGTGCCAACATCCTTTTGGGTGTCGATGTTGCAATGAGTTCAATTGTTGATGCGATTACTAAAGCCGCACAACAAGGGCAACTCAACTCTAACGATTTTTCTAATATGCATGTTGGTTTGGCGCTAGCTGGTGCTGAACAGAAGTCAGCATGGCTCGACTTCATGGCACAAGCACACCCTTTCGCAAGTATGACACTCAATACAGACGCCTATGGTGCATGTATTGGTGCACATAATGGCCAAGACGGCGCGATCATGATTGGTGGTACAGGTTCATGTGGTATCTACCTAAACAACGGCGAACAACACGTGGTTGGTGGTCGTGAATTTCCAATTTCTGACCAAGGCGGCGGCGCAGTGATGGGCCTTCGTTTAATTCAGCAAGTTCTACTCGCTGAAGATGGCATTCGTAACAAAACCCCACTGACTCAACATGTTATGAATCATTTCAATAATGATGTTGATGCGATCGTGGCATGGTCAAAAGGCGCGATTCCAAAGGATTACGGTCAATTCTCACCCGTCATTTTTCAACTGGCAAATGAAGGCGATGAACTGGCTATAGAGATGCTTAAGCAGACTGCAGCCGATATCGAAATGTTTGTATTAGCGCTGCATCGAAAAGGCGCTGACAAGGTGTGCTTAATGGGAAGTATCGCTGAGCGTATTCTCAACTGGCTATCACCACCAGTACAACAATGGATCGTTAAACCTCAATTTGACGCTATCGAAGGCGCATTGATGTTTGCCGGCAAGTCACAACACAACTTGTATCAACAGGCTTAGCAGGGAAGTTATATGAATTATCGCATCGACTTAGCTGTTCTTTCTGAACAAAAAAATAACTGCCGATTTGGCCTTACGGTACATAACTTAAGTGACCTCGACGTAAAAGATTGGTCTCTGCACTTTGCATTTGATCGTTTCATCCTTCCAGAGAGTTTATCGCAAGGAGAGCTGACTCAAGTTGGCAGCTTTTGCTCGTTCAAACCAAGTTCTTCAGTATTAAAGGCCAACAACCATTACTACCTTGAATTCAGTATTCAAAGCGCCCCATTCCGCTTCTATTCTGATGGCCTTAACGATGCCTTTATCCAGTCACATCATGATGGAGAAACATCGGTACTGCCTGTCGCGATATCACCCATAGTACTGGCTTCGCCATACCGTGAACGCAATCAAATACCTGAAGTTAACGCTTCTGAGATAGCATTGATTCCTCAACCAAATCAGATCGAACTCAAGCAAGGTAGTTTCGCGCTAAGCTGTGGATGCAAGATTGAGGTTCAATCTCACCTTGCAGATAAAGCCGTCTCTTGGTTGCAGCAAGAATTACTTTCTACCTTTGAACTGTCGATTTCGAATGAGCTTCCAACTGAACTTTCAAAAGACGAAAGCGGCGACATTCTATTTCGCAGCAATCCAACATTAGACGAAGCAGAATACAAACTCCGCATTACTGAACAACAAATAATTGTTGAATCAGGTAGCCAGTCTGGGTTTACACACGCCGTGGCAAGTCTGATTCAATTGATTCAACAACTGGATGCCGAAAATTTTTCTATTCCATGCTGCAAAATCGCCGATCACCCTCGCTTTAAGTACCGAGGCATGATGTTGGACTGCGCGCGTCACTTCCACTCAGTAGAGCAAGTGAAGCGTTTAATCAATCAACTGGCGCACTACAAGTTCAACGTATTTCATTGGCACCTAACTGACGATGAAGGTTGGAGAATTGAGATTAAGAGCCTGCCTCAGCTGACTGAAATCGGCGCTTGGCGCGGTCCTGATCATGCATTAGAACCGCAATACACCCACCTTGCGGATAACTATGGCGGCTTCTACACGCAGCAACAGATTCGTGAAGTCATTGAATACGCAGAGCAACGCAGCATCACGGTGATCCCAGAGATCGATATCCCAGGACACTGTCGCGCCGCAATAAAGTCGCTGCCTGACATGCTGGTAGAGCAAGCCGACACTACTCAATACAAGAGTATTCAGCACTACAACGACAATGTACTAAATCCAGGCTTGCCAGGTACTTATCAGTTCCTAGATGCTGTGATTGAAGAAGTCGCAGAACTTTTCCCTAGCGAATTGATTCACATGGGCGCAGATGAAGTACCACCGGGCGTGTGGACCAACAGCCCTGCCGCTCAAGCACTGATGAAAGAGCACCAGTATCAAGACAGCAAAGACCTACAAGGCCACCTATTCCGCTATGCCGAGAACAAACTCAAACAACTTGGTAA
Source organism: Vibrio sp. FF145 (assembly GCF_041439075.1). Lineage (NCBI taxonomy): Bacteria > Pseudomonadati > Pseudomonadota > Gammaproteobacteria > Vibrionales > Vibrionaceae > Vibrio > Vibrio sp. FF145. Next base: position 67,068 of record NZ_JBGONH010000009.1, on the reverse strand, counting down.
GCGCATGGTGGGCTGGGAAGAAGCACAGCACGGCGACAAGGTGAGCAAAGAGACCATCATCTATTCATGGCTCAGTGAAGAAGCCGCTATCAATTGTGCTCGCCAAGGCTTTGATGTGGTGCTGCAACCAGCACAGTTTACCTATCTCGACATGACCCAAGATTATGCACCGGAAGAACCGGGCGTAGATTGGGCTGCCGTTATCCCCTTAGAACAAGCTTATACCTACGAAGCCCTCGCTGAGATATCCGACACCGATCCAATTCGTAAGCGGATCCGCGGAATTCAGAGTGCTCTATGGTGTGAGATCGTTACCAATCAAAAGCGCATGGATTACATGGTATTTCCAAGAATTAGCGCTTTAGCTGAAGGATGTTGGACACATAAAAACAACCGAAACTGGCTAGATTACCTATCTCGCCTAAAGGGCCACCTGCCATTACTCGACAGACTCAATGTTGATTATCGCAACCCTTGGAAAGCTCAATAAAACGAAACCAAAGCACACTCAAGTCGAGTACTTGCTTCCCCTGATTAAGGTGCTCAGTCAGATTCGACTCAGCATCACTATTTAAAAATTAGCTGCATAGATGCAGTTTGTTAAAAAGGAAATGACAATGAAATACGGCTATTTCGATAACGACAATCGCGAATACGTCATCACTCGCCCTGATGTACCAGCACCTTGGACCAATTACCTAGGTACTGAAAAGTTTTGTACCGTAATTTCGCACAATGCGGGCGGTTACTCGTTCTACAATTCTCCGGAATACAACCGTGTTACTAAATTCCGTCCAAACGGCACCTTCGACCGTCCAGGACACTATGTTTACCTGCGTGATGATGAGACGGGCGATTACTGGTCTATCTCTTGGCAGCCTGTGGCAAAGAGCCTAGATGAAGCGAACTACGAAGTACGCCATGGCCTGTCATACTCTAAGTTCAAGTGTGAATACAGCGGTATTACCGCAACTAAAACGCTATTCGTTCCTAAGGGTGAAGATGCAGAAGTTTGGGACGTCGTGCTGAAGAACAACACTGACAAGCCAAGAACCATCAGCACTTTCTCATTTGTTGAGTTCTCTTTCAGCCACATCCAATCTGATAACCAGAACCATCAGATGTCTCTGTACTCTGCAGGCACGTCTTACCAAGAAGGTGTTCTGAAGTACGACCTGTACTACAACACTAACGACTTTGAAGGCTTCTACTACCTAGCTTCAACTTTCTCACCAGACAGCTACGATGGCCAACGTGACAACTTCCTAGGCATGTACCGTGATGAAGCAAATCCAATTGCGGTTGAAAACGGTAAGTGTTCTAACAGCGCTCAAACCTGTTACAACCACTGTGGTTCTCTGCACAAGCAATTTACGATTCAACCGGGTGAAGAAGTTCGCTTTGCTTATGTACTCGGTATCGGTAAAGGCAACGGTGAACGCCTACGTGAGAAATACCAAGATACAGCAAACGTCGATGCCGCTTTCCAAGGTATCAAAGATCACTGGGACGAGCGTTGCAACAAATTCCAAGTTAAGTCGCCAAACGAAGGCTTAGACACCATGATCAACACGTGGACGCTATATCAAGCGGAAACCTGTGTGGTTTGGTCTCGCTTTGCTTCATTCATTGAAGTTGGTGGCCGTACTGGCCTTGGCTACCGTGATACTGCGCAAGACGCCATCTCAGTACCTCATGCCAACCCACAAATGACCAAGAAACGTATTATCGACCTGCTTCGTGGCCAAGTGAAAGCCGGCTACGGTCTACACCTATTCGATCCAGACTGGTTTGATCCAGAGAAAGCAGACGTTGAGCCATCGAAATCACCAACGGTTGTTCCAACGCCTTCAGACGACGATAAGATCCACGGCATTGAAGACACCTGTTCTGATGATCACTTATGGATCGTTCCAACCATCATCAAATATGTAATGGAAACAGGTGAACACGACTTCTTTGATGAAGTAATTCCATACGCAGACGGTGGCGAAGCGACAGTTTACGAACACATGAAAGCGGCACTGAACTTTTCTGCAGAATACGTGGGGCAAACAGGTATCTGTAAGGGCCTTCGTGCAGACTGGAATGACTGTTTGAACCTTGGTGGTGGTGAATCTTCAATGGTTTCATTCCTGCACTTCTGGGCTCTACAAGAATTCCTAGACCTGGCTAAGTTCCGTAATAACGATGCTGACGTTACTAAATACACAGAAATGGCCGCGAACGTACGTGAAGCCTGTGAAACACACCTATGGGATGACGAAGGTGGCTGGTACATCCGTGGTCTAACAAAAAATGGCGACAAGATCGGTACCGCTCAACAAGCTGAAGGTCGTGTACACCTAGAGTCGAACACGCTAGCGGTTCTATCTGGCGCGGTTTCTCAAGAGCGTGGCGAGAAAGCGATGAACGCTGTTGATGAGAACCTATTCTCTGAATACGGCTTGCACCTAAATTCTCCTTCATTCGCAACACCAAACGATGATATCGGCTTTGTGACTCGCGTTTATCAAGGCGTAAAAGAGAATGGCGCAATCTTCTCTCACCCGAACCCATGGGCTTGGGTAGCAGAAGCGAAGCTAGGTCGTGGTGACCGTGCTATGAAGTTCTACGACGCACTGAACCCGTACAACCAAAACGACATGATTGAAACGCGTTATGCAGAACCCTACTCGTACGTGCAGTTCATCATGGGTAAAGACCACCAAGACCACGGCCGTGCAAACCACCCTTGGTTAACAGGTACGTCGGGTTGGGCTTACTTTGCGGTAACCAACTTCATTCTTGGTGTTCGCACAGGCTTTGAAGGCTTAACGATTGATCCTTGTATCCCGACTGACTGGCCAGAGTTCGAGGTAACTCGTCAATGGCGTGGTGCGACTTACAACATCACAGTGCAAAACCCGAATGCAGTAAGCAAAGGGGTTACCTCTATCACTATCAACGGTGAGTCAGTTGAAGGTGCAATCCCAGTACAAGCAGAAGGCAGCGTGAACGACGTTGTCGTTGTTCTAGGCTAGTCACTTAATTTAACGAACAGCTCTTGCCTCAAGTCTTTATCGACTTGAGGCAATGAGACTAAAAGGATTTTCTAATGATTAAATTTGGTACAGGTGGCTGGCGCGCTTTCATTGGTGAAGAGTTCACCAGAGACAATGTTCGCCTTGTAGCGCAAGCGCTCGCTAACATCATCAATAATGAAGATGCAGCCAAGAATGGCTTCGTTATCGGCTATGACCGTCGCTTCCTTTCAGATAAAGCGGCATGCTGGTTTGCAGAAGTACTTGCGGCGAACAACATCAAAGTAAGCTTCATTGATAAGTTCGTTCCAACACCTATCGTGATGTTCCAAGCGAAAGAGATGGGCTGCACCTACTCGGCATGTATTACCGCTTCTCACAACCCCGCTGATTACAATGGTATTAAGGTGTTCATTGAAGGCGGCCGCGATGCCGATGAGATCATCACAGAGAAGATCGAACAGCAAATCGCAACCCTAACCAACGAAGATGTTATTCGTGTCGATTTCGAACAAGCGTTGAATGACAAAGAGATCGAAATCATCAACCCGATGAACGCCTTTGTTGATTCCATCATTAATGCCATCGATATTGAATCGATCAAGAAAGCGAACCTACGCGTACTGATCGACCCAATGTTTGGTGTGGCGAAAAACGCTCTGCAAACGGTTCTTATCAACGGTCGCTGTGATGTCGACGTCATCAACGATGGCAAAAACCCAGATTTTGGTGGCTTAATGCCGTCGCCAAACGCTGCAACGCTCTATCGCTTGAAGCACTTAGTTGCTGCAGAAGGCTATGACATTGGTATTGGTACTGATGGCGATGCAGACCGTTTGGGGATCATCGATGAGAAAGGTCACTTCATTCATCCTAACGAAGTACTACTCCTACTTTACTACTACTTGCTGGAATACAAAGGCTGGAAGGGCTCTGTCGTTCGTAACATCGCAACCACACACCTACTCGACAAAGTGGCGGCGGATCACGGCGAGAAGAGCTTTGAGGTTCCGGTAGGCTTTAAACATATTAGCTCGCAAATGGAAGCAGATGATTCACTGATTGGTGGTGAAAGTTCGGGAGGTTTAACCATTCGAGGTCATATCAAAGGTAAGGATGGCGTATTTGCTTCAAGCTTACTGGTTGAGATGATCAGTGTAACAGGTAAAAAATTATCTGAGTTACTTGATGAAATCTACTCTAAGTATGGCTATGCCTACACGGCAGAAGGAGATTGCCAGTTTAAGCCTTCAGAGAAAGAAGCGCTCTACACCAAGATTTACGTAGAGAAACAACTGCCTGAATTTGAATACGAAATTGAAAAAGTTAGCTATGAAGATGGTGCCAAGGTGTACTTCAAGAATGGCGGCTGGGTGATCGCTCGTTTCTCAGGAACAGAGCCGTTACTACGAATCTTCGCAGAAATGGAAGATAAAGACACTGCAGAACGTGTTCTTCAAAAAGTGAAAGACTTCCTCTCTCTATAGACTTATAGAGTGCAGCAGTTTTGAATGGGACTTAACAAACCACTGCCTTGTTAAAGCCTATAGGTGAAGAACTCTTGCCCAGTACTCTGTATCAAAGTGCTGGGCTTTTTTACGAATGCATTTTACTTTTCGGCAGAACGATACTTACTGCGTATCATTAAAACGCCAACACACCTTTGGTATCTACTTTGACGGTGACTGGCATACCAACACCTAGAGCCTCAGAAGACGTTGCTAACAGTTTCTGACCGTTAGCTTCAATCACATAGCGACAGTGGTCGCCCATAAATTGTTGTTCCAACACTGACAGGTTACTGTCGACATCATGACTCGCCACTATATGCTGTGGTCTTAGTAACAACGCACATTCCGCTCCCACTTCGATCTGAGTTTGTGCTTTCGCTTCTATCAGACCCAAGCTCGTTTCAAATTCATTATCTGAAATACGCTTTGCATTCAAGTAGCTACCACCACCTAAGAAATCAGCAACAAACTTACTCGATGGGTGGAAGTACAACTCAGATGCAGAACCATATTGCTCAATCACACCATGGTTCATTACCGCCATTTTATCTGAAAAAGCGAATGCTTCTTCACGGCTGTGCGTTACAAAAATAGCAGTAACACCCTGCTTTTTAAATATTTTACGAATCTGAGAGATCAACTCATGGCGAACTTGAGTATCAATATTTGAGAAGGGTTCATCCAATAACAATAAGTCCGGCTTGTACGCTAAAGAACGAGCAATCGCTACGCGCTGCTGTTGACCACCAGAAAGTTGATGTGGGTATCGGTCACCGAATTCATCTAAGTGAACTAGCTCCAACATCTCTTGAACTTTCTCTTTCTTTTGCTGTTCAGAAAGACCTTTGAGGCCAAAGCAGATATTCTGGTTTACCGTCAAGTGCGGAAACAGGGCGTAATCTTGAAAGATCATTCCGATGTTTCTCTGCTCAGGTGGTAACCAGTTGTCTCCATCGTCGATGGTTTGACAGTTCAAGCTCATGACACCACTACTCAATGGAAGCAAACCGGCAATCGCTTTAAGCAGCGTAGTCTTACCACAACCACTGGCACCAAGCAGACAAACAATTTCACCATGCTCAACTTCTAAAGAAAGAGATTCCAAAATAGTTTGGGACTCGTACTTACAAGTCAGATCTTTAATTGATAATGCACAACTCATTAGTGTTTCTGCTCCAAGGAACGGTTTACGATAATCAGAGGAATTAAACCCACTAACACCAATAATACAGCAGGCATCGCCGCCAACTCTAGGTGCTCATCTGAGGCATAGTTATAAACATAAGTCGCCAATGTTTCGAAATTGAAAGGGCGTAGCAGTAGTGCCGCATTTAACTCTTTCATTGATTCGATAAACACCAATAATCCGGCGATCAATGCGCCTCGTTTAATCAAAGGTAAATGAACACGACGTAACATCTGGTTGGTATTGCAGCCCATTGTTTTAGATGCCATATCCAATGAAGGAGAAACTTTACTCAAGCTACTTTCAATGCTGCCAATTGCAACCGCTGAAAAACGCACGACCATGGCAAAGATAAGTGCAAACATAGAACCAGAGAAGATCAAACCTGGTCCTGTCCATTCCATCACTTTTGCAATGTCGTTGACTAAATGATCCATAAACAAAACTGGGACCATCACACCAATGGCTAACACGGTGCCTGGAACGGCATAGCCCATAGAAGCGATACGCATATAAGCCTGATTTTTCTTACTTGGGCTAACACGTTGATTGAAGTTCACAATCAAAGCAATAACGACACCAATAATTGCAGCAACTACCGAAACATAAAGGCTATTAACGGCATACTCTCTAAATTCAGGGGTCCAGCTTTGAGCAAAATATTTGTAGGCATAAATCATTAACTGGGCAAGAGGGAATAAGAATGCGACACACACCAACCCCCAACACCAAAACAATGCTAACCACTTCTTCCAACCGGAAAGGTCGTAACGAAAATCTTCACGACTACTGAATTGATTCTGGAATAATTTCTGTTTGCGACGGCTGTATCGCTCTGAACTCAATAGTAGGATCACAATAATCAGCATAATCGCCGATATTTTCGCAGCAGCCGTTAAGCTTGAGTAACCTAACCAAGTATCGTAAACCGCAGTCGTTAAGGTATTGACAGCAAAGTAACTTACGGTACCAAAGTCACCAATGGTTTCCATTGCAACCAGTGATAGACCGACCGCCATTGATGGACGAACAAGCGGCAAGGAAATACGACGAAAGCTTTCCCAAGGTGAACACTTTAACAACCGAGCGGATTGCAATAAGGAGACATTTTGCTCCATAAAAGCCGCGCGGCATAGCAAATAAACATAGGGGTAGAGAACAAGTGACAGAACAATAATAGCTCCGAACAAGGTTCTAATGTCTGGGAACCAGTACTCTCCGGGCCCCCAGCCTGTTAAATCTCGTAGCAGAATTTGAACCGGACCAGCAAAGTCGAACCAATCGGTAAAGATATACCCGACAATATAGCCTGGCATTGCTAATGGCAGCACTAACGCCCACTGTAAAACGCGTTCTCCTGGAACACGGCACATTGCCATAATCCAAGCTGACGGAATACCAAAAGCCAAAGACAGGAATAAGGTTCCTATGACTAAAACCACCGTATTATAAGTATAGGTGGGCATTACTGTGGACATAAGATGAGAAAATAGCTCATCAGTTTCTCCAACAGCAGTCGTAAAAATCGCTAAAATCGGTAAAACCAGCAATACAGCAATGATGCAGCTACTGGTGTTCCATAAATAATTCTTTTCTTTCATCGCCTAACTACAACGAGGCTTAATGAAACACAAATGCATTTGCAAATACATCTCATATCCTTTTAATGGGGGGTTATTTATACCCATATACTGTAATGACTTCAAGGTGAGATGCTCATAACTCTGGGGATTAACGGGGAGCTTTGTATCAAAAAGTGATTTTCCAAAACAAAACAACCCCAAGTTACCGAAATGGCGACTTGAGGCTGTCATTTTACTTGGGCCGAAGCCTACAGTAAAAAATTATAGATCGAACTTAACTTCGTCTAGTAGCTTGATTGCAGCTGCGTGGTGGTCAGCAATCTGGTCTAGAGAAATTGTATCAGCTTTGAATTCACCCCAAGAAGCAACAAGCTCTGAAGGTTTAACATCAGCTTTAACTGGGTATTCGTAGTTCACTTCTGCGTACATGCCTTGCGCCACGTCACCAGATAGGAATTCCATTAGCTTAACCGCGTTCTCTTTATTTGGAGAGAATTTAGCCATTGCCATACCAGAGATATTTACGTGAGTACCTGTTGTCTCTTGGTTAGGGAAGTTAAGGGAAACAGCGTCAGCCCAAGCTTTTTGCTCTTTATCGTTAACCATCTTACCTAGGTAGTAGCTATTACCAAGAGAAACGTCACATAGACCTTCTTTGATCGCTTTAACTTGTGCACGGTCATTACCTTGAGGCTTACGTGCTAGGTTTGCTTTTACGCCTTCTAGCCATTCTTTCGTTTCAGCTTCACCTTTGTGAGCAATCATCGAAGATACTAGAGAAACGTTGTATGGGTGCTTACCACTACGTGTACAGATTTTACCTTTGAATTCTGGCTTAGCTAGATCAGCGTAAGTGAAATCTTCACCTAGACGACCAACACGGTCACGAGAAGAGTAAACGCTACGTGTACGAGTTGTTAGAGCGAACCACTCGTTAGCTGTGTCTTGGTACTGAGCTGGGATATTCTTTTCTAGAACATCACTTTCTACAGCTTGAACTAAACCTTTTTCAGTTAGCTCAGATAGACGGCTGATATCAACAGTTAATACCACATCAGCTGGGCTGTATTCGCCCTCTTGAGCTAGCTTCTCTGCTAAACCTTTCTTAGCAAACTTAACATTCACCTCGATGCCTGTCTCTTTTGTGAACTCATCAAACATAGGTTCAACAAGGAAAGGTTGACGGTAAGAGTATACGTTTACTTCTTCAGCAGCGATTGCAGCCGTTGGTGCGATTGCGCTACATGCTAGAGCTGAAAGAGTTAGCAATTTTTTCATTGGTAAAGTCCTTTATATCGAAATGATAATCTATATCAGTTGCGTTATTATATTTATTAAAATATTAATTTCAATGATAGAGCACAAAAAAACCTGCTCATGAGAGCAGGTTTCAAGTGGGTAATATGTAAATATTTGTAAATTATGGATTAATACATAATGTTCTATTTTACAGACACAAACTCTGGATAGGCGCCGACACCACAATCGTGCATGTCCATACCTTCAAGTTCTTCATCTTCAGTTACTCGGATACCGATTGTTGCTTTAAGCACTGCCCATACCGCTAGGCTAGCACCGAATACCCATGCAAAGATTACTGCTGCACCCAATAGTTGAGCACCAAACGTTGCATCAGCATTGCTTAGTGGCACAGCCATTAGACCGAAGAAACCACACACACCGTGTACCGATATAGCACCTACTGGATCATCAATCTTAGCTTTGTCTAGAGCGATGATGCTGAATACAACCAATGCACCAGATACCGAACCAATCGCTACAGCAAATAAAGGTGATGGTGATAAAGGATCTGCAGTGATTGCTACTAGGCCAGCTAACGCGCCGTTAAGAATCATTGTTAGGTCAGCTTTACCCCAAGTCGTTTTACATACTAGTAGTGCTGCGATAGCACCTGCTGCTGCTGCTGCGTTGGTGTTAAGGAAGATTTGGCCAACCGCTGTCGCGTTCTCAAAGTCAGAAACCATAAGTTGAGAACCACCGTTGAAACCGAACCAACCAAACCAAAGGATAAATGTACCTAGCGTTGCCAGTGGCATGTTTGAACCAGGAATCGGGTAGATCTCACCGTTCTTACCATATTTACCTTTACGGGCCCCCAGCAGAAGCACACCCGCTAAGGCTGCTGAAGCACCAGCCATATGTACGATACCTGAACCAGCAAAGTCACTGAAACCGGCTTCTGATAGAAAACCACCGCCCCAAGTCCAGTAACCTTCCATTGGGTAGATGAATGCTGTTAGCACGACAGAGAAGATAAGGAATGACCAAAGTTTCATTCGCTCAGCAACCGCGCCAGATACCACAGACATTGCTGTTGCAACGAAAACGACTTGGAAGAAGAAGTCTGATTCTAATGAGTGGTCTGCACCTTCGCCTTGAGTACCAATCAGAGTACCAAATGACGGTAACCAGCCACCTTCGCCGTTATCGACATACATAATGTTGTAACCAACGACTAAGAAAGTCGTACAAGCAATCGCGTACAAACAAATGTTCTTAGTTAAAATTTCGGTGGTGTTCTTCGAACGAACTAGACCAGCTTCAAGCATTGCGAAGCCTGCAGCCATCCACATGACCAACGCACCTGAGATGAGGAAGAAAAAAGTGTCTAGTGCGTAACGTAGTTCCGTTACTGTTGTTGTAAGTTCCATATTAAAGTCTCCAGTCCTTGTAATTCTTTAAAGTGCTTCAGCATCCATTTCACCAGTACGAATTCGTACGGCTTGGCTTAGGTCATACACAAAAATTTTGCCATCGCCGATTTTTCCGGTGTGCGCCGCTTGGCTAATCGCTTCAACAACTCGGTCAACATTTTCAGCTTGGGTTGCAATCTCTAGCTTTACCTTGGGTAGGAAGTCCACCTGGTACTCTGCACCACGATACAATTCAGTGTGCCCCTTCTGACGACCAAAGCCTTTCACTTCAGAAACCGTCATACCTTCAATACCCACATCAGAGAGCGCTTCGCGTACATCGTCTAATTTGAATGGCTTTACAATGGCATTTATTAATTTCATATTCTTTCCTTAAATTCTTCACTTAATCCGTTAATACTCTTATTACAATCCAAGTAGCGTGCCAGAAATTTAACTTGTTGATTTTAAATAAAATAGAAACAATACCGTTTTAGAAACGAAAAAGGCCGCACCAATGTGGTGCGGCCTTTTCATTATCTTAATGCGTTGCACTGTCGTTGCTCTAGTTTTGGGCAACGAAACTTTCACGATGCAAAATCATTAGCAACTAGTAACCTAAAAAATCAATCCAACGTTCGATGAGCAACTCGAAATCGTCAATTCCACAGCTTGCTTCGCTTTCACAATTATAGAAATCGAACTCACTGCCCTCTTCCATCTCTTGTTCGTGCCCTAGCACATTTTCTTGAATCGTTACGTCGTCTTCGTTGATCGCTAGGCTGATCTCTTTGCCTAGTAGCGTCACTTCATTGCTCAGATCTTGTCGAGATTGCTCAATCAACGCCATCACATGATCCAGTTTCTGCTTATCTTTCCCGATCTCTTCTTGAAGCCAGCGGCCAACAATTTCATGACCCATGCTGCACTTTACATAGTACTCGCCCATTAAAGTGTTTCGTGTAAATTCAAATTCCATAAAGGCTCCGCGCACTAATGACAGATAGGGTAAAAAATGAGGCGAGAGTATATAGCGAAGTCTATTGGAGATCGAGCTTGATTCATTCAACATCAAACGAACTATTAGAACGCAGAAACAAAAACGCCTTCTCACAAAGAGAAGGCGTTGTATTAGCAGCGAGTATTTTACTGCAACGCAGTAAGCACTTTATCGCACTCCATTAACCGCTTATGCTGGCTCTTGGAAGATAACCGTGTCTGCTTTGTCCGTGTACTGACCCATTTTATGGAAATTCAGGTAACGGTATGTATCAGCAGCGGTTGCATTGATCTTCTCAGCGTACGCTAAGTACTCTTCTTTAGTTGGGATACGACCAAGAATCGCACCAACAGCAGAAAGTTCAGCAGAAGCTAGATAAACGTTCGCACCATTACCTAAACGGTTCGGGAAGTTACGAGTAGACGTAGACATAACCGTCGAAGCATCAGCAACACGAGCTTGGTTACCCATACATAATGAACAACCCGGAGTTTCAATACGAACCCCAGCACGACCGAAGATGCCGTAGTAGCCTTCTTCTGTCAGTTGGTCTTTATCCATCTTAGTTGGCGGAGCAACCCATAGGCGAGTATTTAAAGAGCCATTAAACTCTTCTAGCATCTTACCTGCAGCACGGAAGTGACCGATGTTGGTCATACAAGAACCGATGAACACTTCTTGAATCTCAGTGCCTTGAACGTCAGAAAGAAGACGAGCATCATCTGGATCGTTTGGTGCACATAGGATTGGTTGATCGATGTCAGCAAGATCAATCTCGATAACGTGTGCGTATTCCGCATCTGAATCAGCAGATAGCAACTCAGGGTTCGCTAACCACTCTTCCATTGCGGTAATACGACGCTCAATCGTACGAACATCACCGTAACCTTCAGCGATCATCCACTTAAGCATAACGATATTCGAGTTCAGGTACTCATCGATAGACTCTTGAGATAGCTTAACCGTACAACCTGCCGCAGAACGCTCTGCTGATGCATCTGAAAGTTCAAATGCTTGCTCAACAGATAGGTGCTCAACACCTTCGATTTCTAGTACACGACCAGAGAACTCATTGATCTTTCCTGCTTTCTCTACCGTTAGTAGACCTTGCTTGATACCGTAAAGCGGAATTGCATGTACTAGGTCACGTAGCGTGATACCTGGCTGCATTTCACCTTTAAAGCGAACCAAGATTGATTCAGGCATATCAAGAGGCATAACACCTGTTGCTGCAGCAAATGCTACTAAGCCAGAACCCGCAGGGAATGAAATACCTAGAGGGAAACGAGTATGCGAGTCACCACCTGTACCTACAGTATCAGGAAGAAGCATACGGTTTAACCATGAGTGGATAACACCATCACCCGGACGAAGTGAAACACCTGCACGGTTCATGATGAAATCAGGCAGTGTATGGTGAGTGTTTACATCAACTGGTTTCGGGTATGCAGATGTGTGACAGAAAGACTGCATCACAAGATCCGCAGAGAAACCAAGGCAAGCCAGATCTTTCAGCTCATCACGCGTCATAGGACCCGTAGTATCTTGAGAACCCACTGTCGTCATTTTAGGTTCGCAGTACTGACCCGCACGCACACCTTCAACGCCACACGCTTTACCTACCATCTTCTGAGCTAATGTGTAGCCTTTATCAGAAGCAGAAGGATCGATTGGTTTAGCAAACAGATCGGTTTCAGCTAGGCCTAGAGCATCACGAGCACGACCCGTTAGGCCACGACCAATGATCAGTGGAATACGGCCACCAGCACGCACTTCATCAAGAAGTACTTTGCTTAGCTCAAAGTTTGAAATCACAGAACCGTTCTTCTGAACAACACCTTCGTACGGGTAGATATCAATGACATCGCCCATGTTCATGTCTTGTACGTTCAGTTCAATGGGTAGTGCGCCTGAATCTTCCATTGTGTTGTAGAAGATTGGTGCAATTTTACCACCCAGACAAACACCGCCAGTACGCTTGTTTGGTACGAATGGGATATCTTCACCCATGAACCAAAGTACAGAGTTTGTTGCCGATTTACGTGAAGAACCTGTACCAACAACATCACCAACGTAAGCCAGTGGAATGCCGTCTTTTTGCATTTCTTCAATTTGATTGATTGGACCAACGCTACCCTGTTCATCAGGAGTAATGCCATCACGTTCCATCTTCAGCATCGCTTTCGCGTGCACTGGGATATCAGGACGTGACCATGCATCAGGCGCTGGTGATAAGTCATCAGTGTTAGTTTCACCGGTAACTTTAAATACTTTAACGGTGATCTTTTCCGCTACTTTGTTTTTCGCTGTAAACCATTCAGCATCAGCCCAAGATTGAAGTACTTGTTGTGCTGAAGCATTACCTGCTTTCGCTTTATCTTCTACATCGTAAAACGCATCGAACATCAGTAGAGTATGAGACAGGGCTTTAACTGCGATTGGAGCAAGCTCAGCATCGTCTAACAGAGACACTAGAGACTCGATGTTGTAACCACCTTGCATAGTACCAAGCAGTTGTGCAGCTTTTGCTTTGCTTACTAGTGGAGAAGCTACTTCACCTTTGGTGATAGCCGTAAGGAAGCCAGCTTTTACGTAAGCAGCTTCATCTACACCCGGTGGAATGCGATTTTCTAGTAGGTCAAGAATGATTTCTTCTTCACCTTGAGGTGGATTCTTTAGAAGTTCAACTAGGCCAGCGACTTGCTCAGCATCTAGTGGTCTTGGGACAACTCCCTCGGCAGCACGTTCTTCGACGTGTTTACGGTAGGCTTCAAGCACGACTTTTTTCCTCTCATTGCGGTTCACTTCTTACCTTCATAATTATTAGTAAAATAAAGAAGCGAACATCCTTGGAAACTTGGCTCTCCATTGCCATTTTTGTCATTCAATTTGTATTGATGAGCGGCATCATAGAGGCCAAACTGTGGGCGGTAGAATAGCAAATTTAACGTTAAATTAAAATCTTATCATTTTGACCAACATAGCAAGTTAAGACGAAAGTCCCACTATTTTTGCCTATTTACACAGTTAAACGGTGACTCTACGCATGATTATTTGTAGGAAGTACCGACAATCAGATACACCGAATCAAAGTTATCTTCGGTTCGACCATAAGCTAATATGATCGGCCCGATGGGTGAGTCGACACCCGCAAAAACAGAGCCTGCTGTATACATTGGAGCTTCATCCAGTTTTAAGTCATTGTTCGACCAAACACCACCATGTTCAATAGAGGCACCCACGTAGAACAGTGATTCAAAGAGGCCGAAGTCATTTTCAAACCACTTATAACGGTAGATCAAACTGGTGTAAGCTAAGTTCTGACCGATCAAACTATTTCTTGGAATACCGGATAGATTGAGGAACCCTCCTAACTCTTTCGGATCAATCGGAAAGACTGAGTTTTTACTTTCTACGATGCCGTAATCAACCTTTGCGACTAAAGTATGCTTTTCAATGCTTTGTGCTGCCATAAAATTGGCCGAAAGTTCAAAGACTGTATCACTCTCAGAAGAGAAATCTGAACCACCATTAGAGCTCTCATTCTCAAAATCGTCATGAGAGATAAGGTATTCTAAATCGACAAAATAACCTTCGGTAGGAAGACTGAAGTTATCCAAAGTATCCAATCTATAACTGGCAAAGGCACCAATACGTTTATAGCCACCACTTCCTAGTGAAGGTAATGATGCCACCTCAATACTGCCATCGGTATAACGTGCACCAAATTTCAGCTCTTGCCACAATGTCGGTTGATAGCCCAATGCAAATTCACTCAGATACTCTTGATAAGACATTGGTAAGTAGTCTTTGGTTGCATCCAGTGTAGGTTCTCCAATCTCGCCGATTCCTGCTGGCAGGTTTCGATTCTGGTTGCTGTAAGCAATAGACACAGATGTGAACAACTTTTGACTCGAAAAGAATGGTGAGAAGAGTTCCGCCTCAATGCGTTTGTCCGTTCCCATCTCGATATTAGTTCTTAGCTCTGCACCATGCTTATTAATATCGGTAAAGTTGGCAGAGACACCGAGCGAGTACTGGCTGGTTGTAGAGAAATCATCTTCAAGAAAGAATCGAAAATTGAGGTAGTTTGGACCCCAAGATTTTTCGTTCACATCGACCAGCAGTTGATCCTCACCATCAACATTTTCAAATTCATAAGTAACCAACTCGAACCGATCTAAGGCATAAAGATCTTTCACTTTAGATTCGATTTCACTGGTTTTAATAACCTGACCAGAATCGAGGTTTAAACGATTTTCGATCAACTTATCTGAATAGTGGGTGTTGTTGTTAATAACAACTCTATCAACGACAGTCTGGTCGCCATGTTTTAGCTGCTTTCGAGCTTGCTGTTTCTGATCGATATACTTTTGATAGTCTGCGTTAGAGAGCGCCAACTTAGAAAGCTGATCCGTATACTGCCTTGTTGCTTCGTATCCAGCATGATAAGCCGTCGGCATTTTATCGAACTCGGTGGTCTCCATTTGCCCAACATCAGGACGTAGGAAAAAATCATCGTCTGTTAACGTCGCGGCTTGCTCTTGAGTGCTGCGTTGAACAAGGTAATTAGAGAGTTGGTCTGCTGCGGCTAAAAAGTTAGTGAAGTCTTCTTTGCTTTTGTAGTTAGTACTGATATCAATCGCAATAACTATGTCAGCACCCATCGCTCTAGCAACATCAACAGGCATGTTATTGGTGACACCACCATCGACCAACATTCGCCCATCAACTTCATAAGGAGGAAGTGCTCCAGGTACTGACATACTCGCCATCATCGCATCAACAAGGTGACCATGGTCGATCACGACTTCTTCAAGGTCGATAATATCGGTTGCGACAGAGCGATATGGAATAGCGAGGCTGTCGAAAGAATCGAGGGGAGATAAATTACCAGTGGTCTCGCGCAGAATACGCAACATATTCTGACCTTGAACCACACCTTTTCTGGCTTTGATTTCGCCCCAACCTAAACCGAGATCGGTATTCAGTTGATAACGGTCTTCATATTCTTTGTCTCGCACACGGCGATCACTACGGTTAACGCGATCGCGATAACCACGATTCCAATCAACCGTATAAATAAAGCTCTCGATCTCATCGGCGCTCATCCCTGTCGCATAAAGACCACCAACGTATGCGCCCATGCTGGTACCGGTAATGTAATCAACCGGAATTTGCATCTCTTCTAGGGCTTTAAGCACACCGATGTGAGCTGCACCTTTTGCCCCACCACCAGCAAGAACGACAGCAACGGTTGGCCTTTTATGAGCTTCTTTAAGTTCAACATGTTCTGATGAATCAACCTGTGCTGCAGTAGCGGAAAACAGTTGAAAACTGACCACAGTACCGACAATACCCAAGCTACTCACTAACCAACGAGAAATCATTATCTAAACTATCCTTGTCATTCTTTTCTGTTATGACTTTACCACTGAAAAAGCTTCTTTAGCCACTGTTTTGGTTGACTTTCACAGCCCTTTTTAATGCTGCCACTTTCATCCCAGACCGGCAATTTGACTGTACCACCACAGTCAAACTCTAACGCCCCTTCAGAAGTTCGAGTAAAGCTAGCGGTCGCAATTCCTGTTGGCCAAGGCAGTAATAGTTGTTCAGGCGTTCTTTGCTTCAGATAATCGGCATAGACACGCAACGCACCGCTAGAACCGGTTAGCTTAGTCGGTTTATTATCATCTCGGCCTAACCAAATCGTCGTGACTTCACGACCATCAACACCAACAAACCAACTGTCTCGACTGTCATTACTTGTGCCCGTTTTACCAGCTAACCCAGCCCATGCAAACTGACCTTGTAAGAAACGACCTGTACCTTCCGATACACCCCGCTTCATCGCATAGGTTGTTAACCAAGCTGCCTGCTGGTCAACGCTTTGCGATACACGAGGAATCGATTGATACAGAACTTCGCCATCATTATCAACAACAGAACGAAGTGCAGACAAAGGCGCAATGCGACCAGAGTTGGTAATGGTTTGGTACATCTGAGCAACTTGGAACGGAGTCAGTGAGAACGAACCCAAAAACATCGACGGTACTGGGCGAATCTCATTTTTATCGACACCCAGCTTTCCAATGGTATCCGAGACGCTATCAATGCCTAACTGCATCCCTAAACGAACGGTAGGTACGTTGTAAGACTTAGAAAGCGCAACATACAAGGGTACATCGCCACGGAACTTACGATCGAAGTTTCTTGGGCTCCATACGCTGCCCTTACTGCCTTTCAAGCTCAGTGGGGTGTCCTTCAATGTTGTCGCCAACGTATACTTCTGAGGTTGTTCCAATGCGGTTAAGTAGATGGCAGGCTTAACCAAAGAACCAATAGGGCGACTCGCATTCAAAGCACGGTTAAAACCATCGTAACCGGTACGTTTACCACCAACCATCGCTCGGATTTCACCAGTATTGCGATCCACGGCAATCGCTGCGGCTTCCAGTTTGTTACCTGCCGTTTTCGATAAATCAGGCACTTTACGAGCAATCGACTTTTCTAACTTGTCTTGGGAAACGGGATCCAGAGAGGTAAAGACTCGAATCCCTTTTTTCGCTTCAAATCGATCGCCTACATACTTCTTAAGCTCAATGTTTACTTGCTGGAAGTAAGCTGGCTGACGACTAGCAATACGTGGATTGTCTTGAATATCCAAATCACGACTCGCCGCTTCTTCGTATTGTCGCGGAGTTAATATGTCTTGCTGCATCAATAAGCGAAGAACCAGATCGCGTCGAGTCTTAGCACGCTCAGGGTAACGAACCGGATTGTAATACGACGGTCCTTTCACCATACCCACCAGCAATGCTAGTTGATCGATGCGGAGCTCTTGAATAGGTTGACCGAAATACAAACGAGACGCTAAACCGAAGCCATGAATCGCTTGCCCACCATTTTGCCCAAGGTAAACCTCGTTTAAGTAAGCCTCTAGAATACGGTCTTTGCTGTAACGATGGTCCAAGATAAGCGCAATGTAGGCTTCACGAACCTTACGCCACAATGTACGCTCACTGGACAGGAATAGGTTTTTTGCCAACTGTTGTGTCAGCGTGCTACCGCCCTGTACCGTTCGCCCAGCTTTGACGTTAACGACCATTGCACGAGCGATTGCTAATGGCGATACCCCATCGTGTTGATAGAAGCTTCGGTCTTCAGTTGCTAATAAGGCATCAACCATCACTTCTGGGAACTGATTACGTTTTAAGAACAGGCGTTGCTCATCGTTACTTTTTTCAAGCATACCCAACATTTTCGGCTCAACACGTAGATAGCCCATGTCGCCTTTCTTCTCTAGCGACTGTATACGAGTTAACTCGTTACCGTTGAAATGCAGCATTACATGACGATCCGCTTCCGGTCCATCGACAAACTCAAACGGACGACGAATCATTTCAATCTTGGTTGAAGAAGAAGAGTACTCACCTGGGTGACGAGGAGAGTTCACTTTACGGTAATTAAGTACATCCAGTTCATTCTTAACCTGTACCAAACTCACCGCAGTCCCCGGAGACAGATCCAACACACGAGCATAAACAACGGTTGGCAGATCAAAAAGCTGACCTTCAAAACGCTGCTTAACCACTGAATCCAGATAAATACCGACGAACAACAGCAATGCGGCAAGTGCTAAGCCAGCTTTCCAAGAAATGCCCCACAGAATCTTCAACCAACCTCTCTTACCAGACGGCTTAGCCTTAGGTTTAGTCTTTTTCGCTGCTGCTCTTGGCTTTCTAGGCTTACCTTTCGTCGCTGGTGACTTCTTTGCTGGCGCTTTTTTAGGTGGTGCCTTTTTTGGCGTTAACATTTTGGTCATCATCGGTTCAACTGTCGTTTAGTTTTAGTGGTTGCTACATGATTAGCAGGGTCATCCGGCCAAGGATGTTTTGGGTAACGGCCTTTCATCTCTTTTTGTACTTCTTTGTACGCGCCAGCCCAAAAGCCGGCTAAATCCTGAGTAATTTGCAGTGGTCGTTGCGCAGGAGAAAGCAACTCAAGCACCACCTTTTTACGCCCTTGGGCAATCAAGGGTGAATCTTGCTCACCAAAGACTTCCTGCATTCGAACAGAGATCATTGGCTCAGATTGATATTGGTATCGAATCGACTTCTTACTGCCCGTTGGCATCAGGTAATTAGTCGGTAGCCATTGATCTATTTCTTTATTCAGAGGCCAGCCAAGATAAGCCGACAGTGCTTGTTCAATCGATACATTCGACAGCCCTTTGGCTGACTTAATACCATTCAGATAGGGTGATAGCCACTCATCAAGATGCTCAATCAAACTCGCGTCATCCATCGCTGGCCAATCATGCTCTGGCATCCAAAGCTGTGCGCAGCGTACACGCTCAACGAGCTGTTTAGCTGAAGACGTCCAATGTAAACGCTCCAGTCCGCAGCGAGCGATATAATTCAGTAGCGCTTGGCTCGCCTGATTCGCATCGGGTTCTGGTAAAGCTTTGGTGCTGATAATCAACTTCCCCAAAGACACTCGCTGCTCTGCCACTAAGCGACCACGTTTCTCATCCCAATCGGCGTAATCGGAACACAAAAACAGTTTTGGAAATTCAACTTCTAGCTGCGCAATATCAACCGCGGTAGCTAAGAAAACTTGACTGGCTCGCCCTGTGCTGCGCATCAAATCAATCACGACGATATAGTCATTATTCGCCAATGGATCATCATCACGAACCTCGGCTCCATGGCCATTGGCAAGACGAAATGCACAGCCAGTCGCACTTCTCGATTGGGCAATTCGGTCTGGAAAGGCCAAGCAAAGCACTAATGGTAGCAATGATTCATCGAGTTGTGACAAATCCAGGTGATGATTGAGTTTGCTGGCGAGACTTTTCGCTCGCTGCATCACACCACTGTTTTTCGAGTGCTTTCTTTGCTTAAGTCGATGTAGCGAGTGTTGAATATCCGTCACGTTACGTTCAGGTTCTTCGAGTAAAGCGGCGGCGACAATTGCGACATTCAACAAGGCTTGGCTGTTTTGTTGCGCTTTGATCAGCATACTGGCGTTCCGTGGCTCAATACCTAAGCGCTGGGCTTGCTTTCCGACTGGAGTAAATTGCCCATTACTATCTAATAAATCAAGCTCTTGTAACAGTTCTGTCGCTTGCTCAATCGATGCCTGTGGCGGAACATCTAACCAATGAAGCTCATCGGCACTACTTGCTCCCCATTGCGTCAATTCAGCCACCAGCGAAGAGAGATCAGAATGAAGTATTTCAGGATCAGGAACGGATGGTTGTTGCATCAACTGTGTTTCACTGTACAAGCGAACACATAAGCCTTCTTCGATTCGCCCAGCACGACCCGCTCTTTGTTCTGCTGAGGATTGTGATATTTTTACTTGCTCAAGTTTGGTGATTCCAGTTTTCAAATCGAACTTTGCTACTCGCTCCAATCCCGAATCAACCACTAAACGAATCCCCTCAATCGTCAAAGAAGTTTCCGCAATGTTAGTGGCTAATACCACTTTTCGACGCCCTTTCACCGATGGCGCGATCGCTCTCTGCTGCTGTTCAAAACTCAATTGGCCATACAACGGACACACGTCAATATCACAGACAAGTTGCCCAAGTTGTGATTCCACTTGTTTTATCGCCGAGACACCCGGTAAGAAAGCCAAAAGTGAACCCGATTCTTTCTCCATCAGAGAACGAATCACGTTGGCCATCTTAGGTGCTAAATATTCATTCGAGCCTAATGGCTGATAGCGGAAGTCGACAGGGAAAGTTCGGCCTTGCGATTCAACATACTTGGCATCAGGTAACAAAGATTGCAGAGCGTGTTGATCTAAGGTTGCCGACATCACCACCACTTTTAGATCGTCACGCAGCGCATCTTGGATCTCCAAGCTAAACGCCAATGCAGTATCTGCGTGAATGCTGCGTTCATGAAATTCATCAAAGATCACCATATCAACCCCTGTCAATTCAGGGTCGGTTTGGATCATTCTCGTCATGATCCCTTCAGTCACGATTTCCAAGCGAGTCGCACTACTGGTTTTAGATTCACCACGAACCCTAAAACCTATGCTCTCTCCCACTTTCTCTCCTAGTTGTCTCGCTAAGTAAGTAGCAATATTCCTTGCAGCCAAACGCCTTGGTTCAAGCATAATGATTTTGCCTTGAACGGCATTAGTCTTAACCAACTGTAAAGGGAAGAATGTTGACTTACCGGCACCGGGAGCGGCCTTTAGAATAAGTTGAGTGTGTGTTTGTACGCCAGCGAGCAGATCTGGCATCACAGCTTCTATGGGCAGTTGTGGCAATGGGTGAACCTTGTGGTGTAATGTTGGCAACATTGTACATAAAAACCTACCTCTCTAAATAAGTAATATGCACTTCAATCCTCCATTAGAGCCAGCGACTCTTATTAAACGCTATAAACGCTTTCTCACTGACATCCAACTTCCAGACGGCAGCGAGCGTACGATCCACTGCGCTAACACCGGAGCGATGACAGGATGTGCGGCTCCTGGCAATACGGTGTGGTACTCAACGTCAGACAATGCAAAAAGAAAGTACCCAAACAGCTGGGAGATCTCAGAAACAGACAAAGGTCACCGTATTTGTGTAAATACTGCGCGGGCAAACCAGCTAGCGGTGGAAGCAATTGAAAATGGGACTATAGTTGAACTCTTAGGTTATAACGCGTTACGAACCGAAGTGAAATATGGCAGTGAGAATAGTCGCATTGATATTCTGCTTGAAGATAACGAAAAGCCGCCTTGCTATATCGAAGTAAAAAGCGTCACTTTGCTCGACGAAGAAGTGTCAACTAAGCAACAAATATCAACTAAACAACAAGTGTCGACCGAAGGGCAAGGTTTTTTCCCTGATGCAGTGACAACTAGAGGCCAAAAACATCTGCGAGAACTCACAGAAATGGTCGAATCTGGAAGTAGAGCCGTACTTTTATTCACTGTTTTACATTCAGGCATTGAAAAAGTGTCTGCGGCACACCATATAGACGCCAAATATTCGTTATTACTAAAACAAGCACAAGACGCTGGAGTTGAAGTGCTTTGCTATAAAGCAGAGCTCAGCAGTACTCAAATACAACTAAAACAAGCCGTTGAATTTATCAATAGCTAAGCAAAAATGCTGAACTATTCACATTGATTGCAAGTTTTAACAAGAGTATTTGCCACCATTCGTTCTTTCTGCTATAGATACCCGCCTTAAAATTAGCTGCTTTGCAGTTGACTAGGTGTAAATAGGAGATGCTGTATGCCAGAATCTAAGAAAAAAGCGCTAGGCATCCTAGCCATCGCAGGTGTTGAACCGTACCAAGCAAAGACAGGTGAAGAGTACATGTCACCTGAGCAAACGGAACATTTTACAAAAATTTTATCAGCTTGGCGCAACCAGCTCAGGGAAGAAGTTGATCGTACTGTGCACCACATGCAGGACGAAGCAGCGAATTTTCCAGATCCTGTTGACCGAGCTTCTCAAGAAGAAGAATTCAGCCTAGAGTTACGTAACCGTGACCGTGAGCGCCGTCTTATCAAGAAAATTGAGAAGACACTAGATAAGATCGAAGAAGACGATTTCGGCTTCTGCGACTCTTGCGGTGTCGAGATTGGTATTCGTCGTCTTGAAGCTCGTCCAACTGCTGACCTTTGTATTGACTGTAAAACACTTGCAGAGATCAAAGAGAAACAGATGCAAGGTTAATTCTTGCGGATGTAAAGAAAGGGAGCTTTGGCTCCCTTTTTTGTTTGTTCTAAAAAGCGGTTTATATCGTTGTTGATAGCGATAAACTAATCGCCAAACGTCTTAAGAATCGGCTACTGCGGTACCATCAAGATTAGGTTTTCACTTATGAATTATATCGGACGCTTTGCACCATCACCGTCAGGTCCTCTTCATTTTGGCTCACTGGTTGCTGCTCTTGGTAGCTACTTTCAAGCGAAATCTAACCAAGGACAATGGTTAGTTCGTATGGAAGACCTCGATCCACCAAGAGAAATGGCTGGCGCTGCAGACCTCATTCTTAAGACGCTTGAGGCTTACCACCTGTATTGGGACGGTGAAGTCGTTTATCAAAGCCAGCGTCATGACCTATATCAAGCTCAAATTGATCAATGGGTCACTGACAATCAGGCCTACTACTGTCAATGTACCCGTAAGCAGATAAAGTCCTTGGGTGGGTTTTATAGTGGCCACTGCCGAGACAAAGGTTTGGTTGATTCAGGCGAACAGGCGGTGCGCTTGTGTATGGACTTTCCCATCGAGTCCTTTGACGATGTTCGTCACGGCACGATTCAAATTCCCAAAGCATTGGCTGAAGAAGATTTTATTATCAAACGCAGAGATGGGTTGTTTGCCTATAACTTGGCAGTTGTCCTTGATGACATCGAACAAGGGGTAACAGAAGTCGTTAGAGGTGCAGATCTGATAGAACCAACAGGTCGACAAATCAGTTTGTATAAGACGCTCAAGCAAAAAAACGTGAGCTACTTGCACTTACCATTGGCAACCGATGGCTTGGGGAATAAACTGTCAAAACAAAATCATGCCACCGCGATAGATCTCGACAACCCAAAACCGACGTTAATCAATGCGATGCGATTCTTAGGTTTTGATATCCCGAATGCTCTTTGCGAGGCGTCAATGGATGAAGTTTTATTGTGGGGCTGCCAGCAATGGAACGTCAATCAGTTACCTGATAGTTTACAAAAAGAGCACTGCAATGAGTCCGAAACTAACGGCAAATCGCAATAACGATACATAAAAATACCGTAACAAATACCTGTGACTAAGCAGACGATGTTCTCAAATGGCTCGCGCTAAGCTATTATTAGCCGCAATTAAACTCTGCACTACCACTTTGGACTAAGAGAAAAACAAAGCTGGCGATACCTACTTTGTTATAAACTAATGAATACAAACGACAATACCCCAAGCGAACAACGCGGATTCCACGAATTAGCTCTGAATATTTATACTCGTCAAGAGCACAATATTTCACGCAAGCAGATCAGCGACAATGCACTTAAAGTGTTATATCGCCTGAATGGTGCGGGTTTTGACGCATTTCTAGTCGGTGGTGGTGTACGCGACATCTTATTGGGCTCTCAGCCAAAAGATTTTGATATCGCGACCAACGCAACGCCAGAGCAAATCAAGCACCTATTCAGAAACTGTCGCCTTATCGGTCGACGTTTTCGCTTGGCACATATCATGTTTGGTCGTGACATCATTGAAGTAGCAACTTTCCGTGGCCACCACCAAGAGCCATCGAAAAACGTTTCTGCGCAATCTGAAGAAGGTATGTTGCTACGCGATAACGTGTACGGCAATGTTGATGAAGATGCAGAACGTCGTGACTTCACAATCAATGCGATGTACTACAACATTGCAGACTATAGCATCCACGATTACGCGGGTGGTGTAGAAGATTTAGAAGATAAGCTGATCCGCCTGATTGGCGATCCAGAAACGCGTTACCGCGAAGACCCAGTACGCATGCTACGTGCAATGCGCTTCGCCGCTAAACTGGATTTTGATATTGAGGAAGATACAGCCGACCCAATTGAAGAGTTAGCACACCTTCTAAAAGATATCCCAGCAGCGCGCCTTTACGAAGAGTCTCTAAAATTACTGCAATCAGGTCACGGTTTAGAAACCTACCACTTGATGCGTGAGTACAACCTGTTCCAGCAGATGTTCCCTTCAGTAGCGGAACACTTCACAGAAGGCTACGACTCACATACCGAGCAGATGCTTGATTTGGTACTCGACTCGACTGACCTTCGCATCGAAGATGGCAAGCGAGTAAACCCCGCGTTTATGTTTGCTGCAATGCTTTGGTACCCAATGAACAAGTTGGCAGACAAGCTTGTCGCTGAACAGGGTATGGCGCACTACGATGCGATCATGGAAGCAAGTAACATCATTCTTGATCGACAAGTAAAATCAATTGCGATTCCTCGTCGCCATACCGCAACCATTCGCGAAGTTTGGCAACTGCAACTACGACTGCCTCGCCGCAACGGTAAACGTGCCGTTCGCCTGATGGAACTCAATAAGTTCCGTGCTGGCTACGATTTCCTAGAAATGCGTGGCGAAATTGAAGGTGGCGAAACCAAAGAACTAGCAAAATGGTGGGAGCGTTATCAGACAGCAGGACGCAATATGCGTCAAGCGATGGCTAATGACGTAGCAGCACCATCAAAGTCGGGTCATCGCCGCCGTAAGACTTACAGGAACAAAAAGAGTAAGCAATCAGAATGATAACGGCTTACATTGCGGTCGGCAGTAATCTTGCCGACCCTGTTAGCCAAGCAAACTTGGCTATCGAAACGCTAAAGAATCTTCCGCGAACAACGTTTGTTGCGACCTCACAGCTATATAGTAGCACTCCAATGGGGCCGCAAAACCAACCCGACTACATCAACGCGGTAGTAGCAATTAAAACAGAATTAACGCCAATTGAACTGCTTGATTGCACTCAAAAGATCGAGCAAGAGCAAGGGCGCGTCCGTAAAGACGAGCGTTGGGGTCCAAGAACCTTGGATCTCGATATCGTGTTATACGGCAATGAGGTGATCGATTCAGAGCGCTTAACCGTTCCTCATTACGGAATGAAAGAAAGAGAGTTTGTGCTCTACCCGCTTGCTGAAATCGCACCAAGTTTACAACTCCCTGATGGGACTGAGCTGACAGAACTACTAAAAATAGTAGATAAGAACGGGCTCAATGTTTGGCAGCAATAGCCAAGCGCATTAAGGAAAATCAATGAAAAAAGTAACCATTAACGACCTAATCAAGTGCAAACAAGAAGGCCGTAAATTCGCGACGTCGACAGCTTATGATGCGAGTTTTGCTCAATTATTCGAAAGCCAAGATATGCCAGTTCTACTTGTCGGTGACTCACTTGGCATGGTTCTACAAGGTCGTAACGATACATTACCAGTAACCGTTGAAGATATTGCTTACCATACTCGCTCAGTGCGTGCCGGTAGCCCAAACTGTCTTCTTATGGCTGACATGCCATTCATGAGTTACGCCACACCAGAGCAAGCCTGTGAGAACGCAGCAACCTTAATGCGCGCTGGTGCGAATATGGTGAAAATCGAAGGCGGAAGCTGGTTGATTGAAACTGTGAAGATGCTAACAGAACGTGCTGTACCAGTATGTGCACACTTAGGCTTAACGCCTCAATCGGTAAACATTTTTGGTGGTTACAAAGTTCAAGGTCGTGACAACGAGCAAGCCGATAAAATGGTTGCTGATGCGCTAGCACTACAAAATGCAGGTGCTCAAATCGTTCTTCTTGAATGTGTACCAGCTTCATTAGCAAAAAGAATTACAGAAGCTTGTGACGTACCGGTTATCGGCATCGGCGCAGGTAATGTTACCGATGGTCAGATCTTGGTTATGCATGACATGTTCGGTATTTCTGCGAACTACATGCCGAAATTCTCTAAGAATTTCCTAGCTGAAACAGGTGATATGCGTAAAGCCGTCGCTCTATACAAAGAAGAAGTAGAGAGCGCACGTTTCCCTGATGATGCTCATACAATCGCTTAGGAGTAACTATGCAAACTTTTGCTGAAATAGCGGCTCTTCGTGAGCAGATTAAACAGTTTAAGCGTGATGGACGTACGGTTGCTTTTGTCCCAACAATGGGAAACCTACATGAAGGTCACCTAACTCTGGTCAAGAAAGCTCGTGAACTGGCTGACATTGTTGTTGTAAGCATTTTTGTTAACCCAATGCAGTTTGATCGCGCCGACGACCTAAATAACTACCCTCGTACGTTAGAAGCCGATTTAAACAAACTAACAGGCGAAGGTGTTGAGTTAGTCTTTACGCCAACACCAGAGGTTATGTACCCAGATGGATTGGACAAACAGACGTTTGTTGAAGTCCCTGGTATATCTCATATGCTTGAAGGTGCCTCTCGCCCAGGTCATTTCCGCGGTGTATCAACAATTGTCACGAAACTGTTTAATATCGTTCAGCCAGACTTTGCATGCTTCGGTGAGAAAGATTTCCAACAACTTGCTGTGATTCGCCAGATGACAACTGACTTAGCGCTAGACATTGAAGTTGTGGGCGTAGCGACTGTTCGTGAAATGGATGGTTTAGCCATGAGCTCTCGCAATAGCAACCTAACGATTGATGAACGTCAGCGAGCTCCAGTTCTAGCGCGCACTATGCGTTGGATCAGCAGTGCTATTCGTGGTGGTCGTGATGATTACGCGTCTGTCATTGAAGATGCAACAGACCAACTGCGCGCAGCAGACCTACAACCGGATGAAATATTCATTTGTGATGTGAAAACGTTACAAGCAATCACTTCAGAATCGACTCAAGCAGTGATTCTAATGTCGGCTTTCCTAGGTAAGACTCGCCTTATCGACAACCAAGTTTTAGATTTGGTCTCGGAAACGAAAGAAGAAGTGAAAGAAGAAACTGCTGAGTAATCGCTTTCTTCTCTTTACGTAAACCAGGTTCTACCGCAAAGCACAAATGAAAAACATAAAAAAGGTCGATGTAATATCGACCTTTTTCTTTGCCTGCGATTCAGGATAATTAATAGCTCCTAGATAACTAATAGATCCTGGATAACTAATAGCTCTTGGATAACTAAAAGTTAGCTACGTAAGCCGATCCCCTTTGTAACTAAGTAATGTGCAATGCCATACAGCACGACAATAAACACACCTAGTACGCCAAACGACGTCACAATACCCACATCAGACACACCCAAAAAACCATATCTAAACGCGTTTACCATATACACGATAGGGTTCAACTTCGATACACCTTGCCAGAATTCAGGCAATAGACTGATCGAGTAGAACACACCACCGAGATACGTCAGCGGCGTTAAAATGAAGGTTGGGATAATAGAAATATCATCAAACGTGCGTGCGAATACCGCGTTGATCAAGCCACCCAGAGCAAACACAACCGACGTGAGAAATACCGTCGCAATGATCACGCCCCAGTGGTCGACTTGAAGGTCAACAAAGAACAGCGATACAAAGGTGACGATAGTGCCCACTAACAAGCCACGCACCACGCCGCCCATTACGAAGCCGGCGATAATCACGTAGTTAGGAACAGGTGCTACAAGCAGCTCTTCAATGTTCTTCTGGAATTTGGCACTAAAGAACGATGAAGCAACGTTGGAATATGAGTTGGTGATCACCGACATCATGATCAGACCGGGCACAATGTATTCCATGTAGCTAAAGCCATTCATTTCACCAATACGCGCACCAATCAGGTTACCGAAGATGATGAAGTAAAGCGTCATGGTAATCGCTGGCGGCACCAGAGTTTGCACCCAGATACGCGTGAAGCGATTGATCTCTTTGGTCAACAAGCTGCAGAAAGCGGTCCAATATAGGCTGTACATATTATTTATTCCCCTCACGGACGATACTCACAAATAGCTCTTCTAGGCGGTTTGCTTTGTTACGCATAGAGAGAACTTTTACCTGCTGCTCACTCAATTGATCAAAGATGGTATTCAAACCTCGATTCTTGTCGATTTCGATTTCTAGCGAGCCATTAACCATCACTTGGCTATTCACACCTTCAAGTTTAGGTTCAGTCGCACCCTCTTCAAGATCAAGAATAAAGGTCTCGGCACTCAACTTACCCAAAAGCGACTTCATTGTGGTGTTCTCAATCAACTCACCACGATTGATGATACCAATGTTACGACACAGCATTTCCGCTTCTTCTAGATAGTGCGTAGTTAAAATAATGGTGATGCCCTGCTTCTCGTTGATCTCCTTGAGGAATTCCCACATTGAACGACGCAATTCAATATCAACACCCGCCGTTGGTTCATCAAGAATTAACAAATGAGGCTCATGCATCAGTGCACGCGCGATCATCAAACGACGCTTCATACCACCAGATAAGTTACGCGCACGTTCGCCACGCTTTTCCCACAAATCGAGTTGAGATAAGTACTTTTTAGCGCGTTCTTTAGCAAAAGCTTTCGGTACACCGTAGTAACCTGCTTGTTGTAGCACGATCTGCTCAACCGTTTCGAACGGGTTAAAGTTAAACTCTTGCGGGACTAAACCTAAGTTCAACTTCGCTAGCTCCAGATCGGTATCAATGTCGTAGCCAAACACTTTCACCTTGCCTGACGTTTTATTAACCAGTGAAGAGATAACACCAATGGTGGTGGATTTACCCGCACCATTTGGGCCAAGTAGTGCGTAAAAGTCGCCTTTTTCTACTTGTAAACTCACGCCCTTAAGAGCCTCAAAGCCCCCTGCATAAGTTTTTCTTAGTTGCTCAATTTCTAATGCATACATAGAGATAGACTGCCATTTGCTATAGATAAGATGTTGATGACCGAGCTTGAGGAAGAGAGTAATGCTTAAAACGAGCTAGCAGAAAACTAACTCAAACTTGTTTACTCGGCCATTTTGCAAACAAGTTTATCGTTGATTAACGATTAATACAAATACCGAGTGAGGCTTTCTTTCGAAAGCGAACAAGAATATTAAGTACGTAAAGAGCAATTCAGTGTTCAGTAAACATAAAAATGCCGTTAAGTTATTAACTTAACGGCATTAATCACCAATACTATATTTGGCGTCTATAACTGACTCATGTGAAATTATTGCTGAAGATTAAACCGAGTCAAATTGATGTTCATCTCTATCAACATAGCTTGTTGCAGCTGTCAGGGCTTCATATCTGAATCGATAAGTATTGGATTCCGGCACAAGGTCAATCACATGGAATTTTTCTAATTGCTGACGAGTATTCTCATTAGGACACAATAAGTACACCTCACACTGCGCATCTAGGGCATCTTTAATCGCATTTTCTAGCGCTAAACCAACGGTAACATCAATCATAGGCACATCAGTTAGATCTAAGATCATCGCTTCATAATCAGAAATACTCGAGTGTTGACGTGAAATCGCTTTTGAAACACTAAATATCATCGGCCCAGAAAGGTAGAAGAACAGCACTTTACCATTGGCACTATCCAGTAACTGACGTTCACTGTCAGTTAATGGGATATCGTCTTCATCATCGCCATCACTGATCGCCTTAACTTGTCTAGCTTGCTCTCGACTCAGCCTTTCAATGATCAGAATGTTTGAGATAAAAACGCCCAGCCCGACCGCAATAATTAAATCAACGAATACGGTTAATAACATCACACCGTACATGACACCCATGCCGGCATAACTCACCTTGTGTGCGCGCTGAATAAAACTCCAATCAAGGATGTTGAAACCGACATACATCGCGATACCAGCCAACACCGCCATAGGGATCGGTTCTGTTAAGCCTCCCGCAACCAATACCACTAGCGCAAGCACCAAAGCACGAATAACACCAGAAAGCGGAGAACGAGCCCCTACCTGAATGTTGGTCACGGTGCCCATGGTTGCGCCCGCACCGGGTAGCGCACCAAACAGACCAGAAATCATATTCGCAATGCCTTGGCCACGAAGTTCTTTGTCTGAATCATGCTCTTTACGAGTCAATGAATCTCCGATAACCGCAGTCAAAAGCGTATCAATACAACCAAGAGTACCTAGCACCAAAGCATCGATAACCATTGTGGTGAATTGCTCAGAGCTGATAGTCGGAATAACAAGAGAAGGTAAGCCTGCGGGAATTTCACCAATACGGCGAATAGAATCGGTATCAAAGATAATAACGGATAAGAGCGTTACAGCCACTAAAGCGACCAATTGAGCGGGCACATACTTACGATATTTAGCTGGAAAACCGAAAAGGATACCAAGCGTTAATACCCCTAAAAACAGCTCGCTGACTTTCAGATTAGCTAGCGTATCAGGAAGTGCCGAAAGTGTGCCCATCACTCCGCCAGAAGGGGCTGCGTGCCCTAGCAAAGGAGAAAGTTGCAGAATGACAAGAATCACGCCGATACCGGACATAAAGCCAGATATCACGCTATATGGCATCAAAGTGACGTACTTTCCTAGCTTTAATGTACCGAGTAATATCTGAAAAGCACCCGCCATCATTACCACGGTAAAGGTCATTGCCATCCCGGTTTCAGGGTACTTGGCCACCATGCTGGTCATTACTGCCGTCATGATCACTGTCATCGGCCCGGTAGGCTCTGATATCAAGCTGCTTGAGCCACCAAACAATGCCGCAAATAGGCCCACCATGATGGCGCCCCAAAGGCCAGCTTCCGCGCCCGCACCAGAAGCGACACCAAATGCCAACGCTAAAGGCAATGAGATGATGGCTGTAGTTACACCGCCAAACATATCTCCTTTGAGATTGATATCCGTAAAACGACTTCCAAACAAAACACACCTTCCTGATGATGAAATGACAAACCTTATCACTTTAACAAATGTATCAACGGTTCAGAAAGTGTTAATTTAATCACACTATTCGTCTCTTATATTCGGATTATGCCTTTTACGCTAAGTTAATGATTTTAACGACGAGTACACGTCAGATGAGTACTATTTGACACAGTTTTTACAAGATTGAATTTGTAACATTGTGTATAGTTAGAGTTCTTAATTAAGGGATGTAAGACGCAAAATGCCAGAGATTAAACAGCTTTTTGAAAACAACTCTAAATGGTCAGAAGAAATTCGCTCTCAACGACCAGAGTATTTTACAACGCTTGAAGAGGGTCAAAGCCCTGGTTTTCTATGGATAGGCTGCTCAGATAGCCGCGTTCCAGCCGAGCGTCTCACTGGTTTGTATTCTGGCGAACTGTTTGTTCACCGAAATGTCGCTAATCAAGTAGTTCATACCGACCTAAACTGCTTATCAGTAGTGCAATACGCTGTCGATGTACTCAAAGTGAAACACGTTATTGTTTGTGGTCACTACGGCTGTGGCGGTGTTAACGCAGCGATTGATAACCCTAAACTGGGTCTTATCAACAACTGGCTACTCCACATACGCGATAACTATCTTAAGTACCGTAAGCAAATTGAATCTCTGCCTCGTGAACAATGGGGTGACAAGTTATGCGAAATTAACGTTGCAGAACAAGTCTACAATCTTGGTAACTCGACCATCATGCAAAGCGCATGGGAACGTGGACAAGATATTGAAATCCACGGTGTGGTTTATGGTATTGGTAATGGCAAGCTGCAAGATCTTGGTGTTCGTTGCTCAAGTAATGACACCTTAGAAAACAGCCACTTAGCGGCGCTTGATAAAATCCTATCGTCTCCAATCCTAGGTTAATTCTTAACGTCTAACCAATAGATATAAGAAAGAATAGATATAAGAAAGGCTCGCGTTTTGCGAGCCTTTTTTGTTTGTGTTCAACAGAGTCGTTATTACTCTTGAGGTACAACTTTACCGATGTACGGTAGGTGACGATATTTTTGTGCGTAGTCGATACCCACACCAACAACGAATTCATCTGGGATTTCAAAACCAATCCACTTTGTGTCTACAATGACTTCACGACGAGAAGGCTTGTCTAATAACGTACAAATTTCGATAGATTTAGGACCACGCAGGCTCAGAATTTCTTTTACTTTAGTCAGCGTGTTACCAGTATCGATAATATCTTCTACAAGTAGAACATCTTTACCTTGGATGTCATCATCAAGGTCTTTCAAAATACGAACATCACGTGTGCTTTCCATGCCGTTGCCGTAGCTAGACGCAGTCATGAAATCCACTTGGTGAGTTAAATTGATAGCACGAGCAAGATCCGCCATAAAGACAAAAGATCCGCGCAATAAGCCAACTAAAACTAGATCTTCGCTACCTTGGTAGTGCTCCGTGATCTGCTTGCCTAGTTCGTTCACTCGATCCTGAACTTCTTGCTCAGAGATCATGACTTCAACTGTATGCTTCATACTGCTCTCATTTTATTTGGTGATTACGACGAATGTTGACACTTTCGTCAGTTGTGTCGCTCAATTTTGTGCGTAAGTCTAGCACTGCTCAAATACCCACACCACCTTATGGTTCGAATTTACTGTTAGATTCTCAATGAAATGTGCATTGGTGCGTTATCCAATACTCGCATCCTTTCACATCAACACTGATCACGCTTTATGTATCAAGTTTGATGTAACTGTCTATAAAACAAGCACAAGGGATTGACCATTCACATATGCACCATTACACTCATCTTGGCTTAAATAATAATAAAATCATTAATATAAAAATTCGTTGGCAAGGAAAAACAAAATGGACTCAATAACGAAGAGACCTAGAACTAGGCTTTCACCCTTAAAAAGAAAACTTCAATTGATGGAAATCGCACTTGAAGTATTCTCTCGCCGTGGCATTGGCCGCGGTGGACACGCTGATATTGCCGACATCGCTCAGGTGTCAGTAGCAACAGTATTTAACTACTTCCCTACCCGTGAAGATCTGGTTGATGAAGTACTTAACCACGTTGTTCGTCAATTCTCGAACTTCCTTTCAGACAACATTGACCTAGATATTCACGCAAAAGAAAATCTACATAATATTGCGACTGAAATGGTGACGTTAGTGGCTCAAGATAGCAATTGGTTAAATGTATGGTTCGAATGGAGTGCATCAACTCGCGATGAAGTGTGGCCTCTGTTTGTAACCACTAACCGCACTAACCAGATGTTAGTACAAAACATGTTTAGCAAGGCGATTGAACGCGGCGAAGTCTGTGACGATCACGATCCTAAACATCTAGCAAATCTATTCCACGGCATTTGCTACTCGCTATTCATCCAAGCGAAACGTGTAGATACGCAAGAAGAACTTTCGACCTTGACGGATAGCTACTTGAACATGCTGTGCATTTATAAGTAGATTCGATCTTCGAACAAAACTAAAGGGTTGGCTTTTACGCTAACCCTTTTTTATTTCCTCTCACCTAATCAGATTCCCTATTCCTTCCTTCGTCACTCTAGAGAATGACGGATATAAAGAACTACTACGCTTAACTTCATCGTCATCGTAAACGACAGACGGAAAAATTAATTAGACACTAAAGCATGAGCTTCAACACTTTACTTCATCACCCTCAAGAGCGAGGGACGAGCGAGTTGGGGATCTCTTACAGGCAGGCAGGCAGCCATCTTTCTTCAGACATAAAAAAGCCACTGACGAATCAGCGGCTTTTATAATCTAGATATACTCAAAATAATTGGAGTTGCAGCTAGGCAACAAGTAAGTTCAGCCCTATGAGCATAGATTTACTATGTGATTAGGGTGAACTTACGCAGTTAACAACGCTGCGGCTTCAAGTATGAAGAGTATTTACTTTTTCTTTTTCACTGCTTTCTTATTTGGAAGGTCAGTGATTGAACCTTCGAATACTTCCGCAGCAAGACCAACAGACTCGTGTAGAGTTGGGTGAGCGTGGATAGTCAGTGCGATATCTTCTGCATCACAACCCATTTCGATTGCTAGGCCGATTTCGCCAAGAAGTTCACCACCGTTAGTACCAACAACAGCACCACCGATTACGCGATGAGTCTCTTTATCGAAGATCATCTTAGTCATACCGTCAGCACAGTCAGAAGCGATTGCACGACCAGAAGCAGCCCAAGGGAAAGTAGCAACTTCGTAGTTCAGGCCTTCCGCTTTCGCTTCTTTCTCAGTCTTACCTACCCAAGCTACTTCTGGCTCAGTGTACGCAATTGATGGGATTACTTTAGGATCGAAGTAGTGCTTCTTACCAGAGATAACTTCAGCAGCTACGTGACCTTCATGCACACCTTTGTGAGCAAGCATTGGTTGACCAACAACATCACCGATCGCGTGGATGTGAGGAACGTTAGTACGCATTTGCTTATCAACATTGATGAAACCGCGCTCATCAACTTCGATACCTGCTTTTTCAGCGTCGATAAGTGCACCGTTTGGAACACGACCGATAGCAACAAGAACTGCATCGTAGCGCTCAGCTTCTGCTGGTGCTTTCTTGCCTTCCATTGAAACGTAGATACCGTCTTCTTTCGCTTCAACCGCTGTCACTTTAGTTTCAAGCATTAGCTTGAACTTATCTTTAATGCGCTTAGTGAAGACTTTAACGATGTCTTTATCCGCAGCAGGGATAACTTGATCGAACATCTCAACAACTTCAACTTTAGAACCTAGAGAGTGGTAAACCGTACCCATCTCAAGACCGATGATACCACCGCCCATGATAAGCAGTTTTTCTGGTACTTCGTTTAATTCTAGTGCATCCGTAGAATCCCAAATACGTGGGTCTTCATGTGGGATGAAAGGAAGTTTGATTGGGCGAGAACCCGCAGCAATGATTGCGTTGTCGAAGTTAACAGTTGTTGCTTCGCCTTCGCCTTCAACAAGAATGCTGTTAGGACCAGTGAACTTACCGAAACCGTTAACAACAGTAACGTTACGCATCTTAGCCATACCGCCAAGACCGCCAGTTAGTTGATCAACTACTTTTTCTTTCCAGATACGGATCTTGTTGATGTCCGTTTGTGGCTCGCCGAATACAACGCCGTGCTCTGCCATCGCTTTAGCTTCTTCGATTACTTTAGAAACGTGAAGAAGTGCTTTTGATGGAATACAACCAACGTTTAGACATACACCACCAAGAGTGCTGTAACGTTCAACTAGTACTGTTTCTAGACCTAAATCCGCACAACGGAATGCCGCTGAGTAACCAGCAGGACCTGAACCAAGTACAACAACTTGGGCTTTAATTTCTTTGCTCATTGTGACCTCTTGTAGTCATTATCCCTAACAGGCTGAGTAGATGTTCTTAAAATTATTGGGCTTTCAAACAGGAAACATTTTACAGAGATGTTAACAGTGTGAAAGTAGCTTTAAGTTAGCCTGTGAGCTAGACAACAATTCCCCATCAGATTATGAGAAATGCAGGAAACTGTTCTCTAAAAATAGTCTTTATATAAAGAATTAAGGTGACCCGAAAGTCACCTTAATAATTACTTTCTCAATTACAGTACTAGACGACGAATGTCAGATAGTGCGCTGTTTAGGAAAGTAATGAAGCGTGCACCTTCAGCACCATCGATCACACGGTGGTCGTATGATAGAGACAGTGGAAGCTGTAGACGTGGTTGGAACTCTTTACCATTCCAAACTGGCTTAATTTCAGACTTAGATACACCTAGGATACCTACTTCTGGAGCATTTACGATTGGAGTAAATGCAGTACCGCCAATACCACCAAGGCTAGAGATTGTGAAACAACCGCCTTGCATGTCTGCCGCTGTTAGCTTACCAGAACGTGCTTTCTTAGAAACAGCCATTAGCTCTTCAGATAGCTCGTAAATGCCTTTCTTGTTCACGTCTTTGAAAACAGGAACAACTAGACCGTTTGGTGTATCAACAGCGATACCCACGTTTACGTACTTCTTAAGAATGATGCTTTCGCCATCTTCAGAAAGAGAAGAGTTAAACGCCGGGAATGCTTCTAGCGCTTTAGCAACAGCTTTCATGATGAACACAAGTGGAGTGATCTTCATGCCAGTGTCTTTCTTCGCTTCGATTGCGTTCTGTTCTTTACGGAATGCTTCTAGCTCAGTGATGTCTGCGTTGTCCCACTGTGTAACGTGAGGGATCATTACCCAGTTACGGTGCAGGTTAGCGCCAGAGATCTTCTTAATCTTAGAAAGCTTCTGAACTTCAGTTTCGCCGAACTTGCTGAAGTCAACTTTTGGCCATGGTAGTAGACCAAGAGCAGAACCGTCGCCGCCTTTGCCAGATGCAGCTGCACCAGACTCAAGACGCTTAAGTGCATCTTTAACGTAAGACTGAACGTCTTCTTTAAGGATACGGCTCTTACGACCAGTACCTTTAACCTTAGAAAGGTTAACGCCAAATTCACGAGCTAGACGACGAACTACTGGAGAAGCGTGAGCGTAGTCACCGTTCTCTTGGAAGTCGCCAGCTGCTGCTGGAGCCGCTGCAGGTGCTTCTGCTTTAGGAGCAGGTGCCGCCGCTGGAGCTGCTGCTTGTGCAGGTGCTGCAACAGGAGCAGGCGCTGCGCCTTCAACTACGAAAGTCATGATTAGAGAGCCAGTTGACACTTTGTCGCCAGCTGCAATCTTGATTTCTTTTACTGTACCAGCGAATGGTGCAGGAACTTCCATTGAAGCTTTGTCGCCTTCAACAGTAATTAGAGATTGCTCTTCTTCTACTGTATCGCCAACCGCTACCATGATTTCAGTAACTTCTACTTCGTCACCACCGATATCAGGAACGTTTACTTCTTTCTCAGCAGATGCTGCTGGAGCCGCTGCAACTGGTGCTGCCGCCGCAGGAGCCGGAGCTGCTGCAGGTGCTGAACCAGCCACTTCGAATACCATTACTAGAGAACCAGTAGAAACTGAATCACCAGAAGCGATCTTGATTTCTTTAACGATACCAGCGAATGGTGCAGGAACTTCCATTGAAGCCTTGTCACCTTCAACAGTAAGAAGAGATTGCTCTTCTTCTACTGCGTCACCGATAGCAACCATGATTTCAGTTACTTCAACTTCATCACCGCCGATGTCAGGAACGTGAACTTCTTTAAGCTCAGCTGCCGCTGCAGGAGCAGCTGCAACTGGTGCCGCCGCTTCAACTGCTGGAGCAGCCGGTGCTGCTGCAGCACCTTCCGCTTCGAAGATCATGATAAGAGAACCAGTAGAAACAGAATCGCCTTCTGCTACTTTGATTTCTTTAACGATACCCGCTTGAGACGCAGGAACTTCCATTGAAGCTTTATCGCCTTCAACAGTGATCAATGACTGCTCTTCTTCAACCTTGTCGCCAACGTTTACAAGAATCTCAGTTACTTCAACCTCGTCAGCACCGATGTCTGGTACATTAATTTCGATTGTCATTGTATTTACCTACCTTAATGCCAGTCTTATGCGTATTGCGGGTTAGTTTTTTCAGTGTCGATATCGAATTTAGCAATTGCTTCAACAACTACAGATTTCTCGATGTCACCACGTTTAGCCAGTTCAGTTAGAGCTGCAACTACGATGTAGCCAGCGTTAAC
This sequence comes from Vibrio sp. FF145, assembly GCF_041439075.1. NCBI lineage: Bacteria > Pseudomonadati > Pseudomonadota > Gammaproteobacteria > Vibrionales > Vibrionaceae > Vibrio > Vibrio sp. FF145. Next base: position 29,148 of record NZ_JBGONH010000009.1, on the reverse strand, counting down.
TTCGAAGTGACGACGTAGGTTTGCACGGCTGTCAGAACGGCCGAAACCATCTGTACCAAGTACTTTGTAAGACTCAGTTGGCATGTACGCACGTACTTGCTCAGCGTAGTTCTTCATGTAGTCAGTCACTGCGATTGCAGGTTCTTTACCAAGAACAGTCGTGATGTACGGTACTTTCTCTTCAGCTTCTGGGTGAAGCATGTTGTCACGCTCTACCGCTTGGCCGTCACGAGTTAGTTCGTTGAACGACGTTACAGAGAATACGTCAGATGCTACGCCGTACTCTTCGCTTAGAATTTCAGCTGCTTTACGCGCTTCGTTCATGATTGTACCAGAGCTCATTAGTTGAACTTTGCCCTTAGCACCAGCGTGAGATTCAAGCTTGTAGATACCTTTACGGATACCTTCTTCAGCGCCTTCAGGCATTGCTGGCATTGCGTAGTTCTCGTTCATTACTGTTAGGTAGTAGTAAACGTTCTCTTGCTCAGGACCGTACATGCGACGGATACCGTCTTGCATAATTACCGCTAGCTCGTAAGCAAACGTTGGGTCGTAAGAGATACAGTTCGGGATAGTGTTCGCTTGGATGTGCGAGTGACCATCTTCGTGTTGTAGGCCTTCACCGTTCAGTGTTGTACGACCTGCAGTAGCACCTAGTAGGAAGCCACGAGCTTGTTGGTCGCCTGCTAGCCATGCCATGTCACCAATACGTTGGAAACCGAACATTGAGTAGTAGATGTAGAACGGGATCATCGGTAGATCGTTTGTGCTGTATGAAGTTGCAGCAGCAACCCATGAAGCCATAGAACCTAGTTCGTTGATACCTTCTTGAAGAACTTGACCAGACGTTGCTTCTTTGTAGTAAGAAACGATGCCTTTATCTTCAGGTGTGTATTCTTGACCGTGTGGGTTGTAGATACCAACCTGACGGAATAGACCTTCCATACCGAATGTACGAGCTTCATCACAGATGATAGGAACGATGTTCTTACCAATGTTCTTATCTTTAAGAAGGATGTTTAGCGTACGTACATAAGCCATAGTTGTAGAGATATCACGCTTCTGTTCACCTAGTAGAGGTGCGAATGCGTCTAGCTCAGGAACCTTGAACTCTTGAGTAAACTTAGGAAGACGTGCTGGTGTGTAACCGTGTAGAGCGTTACGACGAGCGTGCATGTATTCGTACTCAGGCGTACCTTCTTCCAGTTTCAGGTAAGGAAGTTCAGCGATCTTCTCATCTGAAAGGATGTCTTCTAGGCCTAGGCGATCACGTAGGTGTTGAACATGAGTCATGTCCATTTTCTTAACACCGTGTGCAATGTTCTTACCTTCAGCTGCATCACCCATGCCGTAACCTTTAACAGTCTTAGCTAGGATTACAGTTGGCTTGCCGTTTGTCTCTTTTGCATTGTTGAATGCAGCAAACAGTTTAGAAGAATCGTGACCACCACGCTTAAGAGCGAAGATTTCGTCATCAGTCATGTCTGCAACTAGTGCAGCTGTTTCTGGGTACTTACCAAAGAAGTGCTCACGTACGTATGCGCCATCTTTAGATTTGAATGTTTGGTAGTCACCATCGATAGTTTCATTCATTAGTTGAAGAAGCTTACCAGTCGTGTCTTTAGCTAGTAGAGAATCCCAGTTGCTACCCCAGATAACTTTAACAACGTTCCAACCTGCGCCTTTAAATAGGCCTTCAAGTTCTTGGATGATGCTACCGTTACCCATTACAGGGCCGTCTAGACGCTGTAGGTTACAGTTGATTAGGAAACATAGGTTGTCTAGCTTCTCACGCGCAGCGAAAGAGATAGCACCACGTGATTCTGGCTCATCCATCTCACCGTCACCTAGGAACGCGTATACACGCTGACCTGAAGTATCTTTCATGCCACGACCTTCAAGGTACTTAAGGAAGCGCGCTTGGTAGATAGCAGAGATAGGGCCTAGACCCATAGATACTGTTGGGAACTGCCAGAATTCAGGCATTAGTTTAGGGTGCGGGTATGAAGGGATACCTTTACCATCAACTTCTTGACGGAAGTTATCTAGCTGTTCTTCAGTTAGACGACCTTCAACGAATGCACGAGAGTAGATACCAGGAGAGATGTGACCTTGGTAGTAAACTAGATCGCCACCGTCGGTCTCGTTTGGAGCACGGAAGAAGTGGTTAAAACATACTTCGTAGAACGCAGCAGCTGACTGGTAAGAAGCCATGTGACCACCAAGGTCTAGGTCTTTCTTAGAAGCACGCAATACAATCATGATTGCGTTCCAGCGAATAATCGAACGAATACGACGCTCAAGAGTTACGTCACCAGGGTAAGCTGGCTCTTGTGCTGCTGGAATTGTGTTGATGTAGTTCGTGTTGATGCCTGTAGCCATATCAACACCATCTAAACGCGCTTTATCTAGAACTTGTTCTAGTAAAAACTGTGCACGTTCTACACCTTCTTCACGTACTACTGACTCAAGAGCTTCTAACCAATCTTGAGTTTCCAGAGCATCAACGTCATGCTTCATGTCAGACATGGCGATCTATCCTTTTTGTTAGTTGGATTCTACTAAACACGTAAAAAGCCGAAGTATTACGACTATTTACCCTGTTGGATTCGACGTAAAGAACGTTCGCGGCGCGACTCTTCTTTGGTCAAATCCATCAATGTTTCTTCGATGTAAGCTAAATGAGAGTGTGACATTTCACGCGCCTGTTCTGGCTGTCCTGAAACGATCGCATCTACAATATTAGCTCGATGTATACTCACTTTCTCCACAACGTCTTTACGACGATGCAACAGTTTTAAATTTTCTAAGACGTTTTGTTCGAGTAACGGAGCCAAACTACGAACAATGTGCAATAACACCACATTGTGCGCTGCCTCTGTTAAAGCAATAAGAAAAGCCATCACAGCTGCAGACTCGGCTTCAATATCACCCTTATCTTGCGCACCGCGAATTTTTTCTTGGCATGCTTGAATTCGAGCAAAGTCTTCATCAGTACCACGTAATGCCGCGAAGTAAGCCGAAATCCCTTCCATCGCATGACGCGATTCCAACAAGTCTAGTTGGGTTTCAGAATGGGAGGACAACAAATTAAGCAAAGGATCTGAAAAGCTTTTCCAGATATTTTCGCTAACAAACGTACCTCCACCTTGACGGCGAGTAAGCAAGCGTTTTGCTTCTAAACGTTGTATCGCTTCTCGGATTGAAGGACGAGACACATCGAACTGTTTCGCCAGTTCACGCTCAGGCGGCAGCTGCTGCCCTGGAGCCAGTGTTCCTTCCACTATCAACCTTTCTAACTCTTGTTCGATAACGTCCGAGAGTTTTGGCTGACGAATCCTTTGATAAGCCATAGTTTGTTGTTCTTCTTTTTCTTCGCTGACAATTGGTATTACCAATTTTAAGTTGGGCAGAAATTAACATAATTAAAACGCCACTGTCCAGACTAAAATTGACCTGAATCATAGAACACAGCACGAATTAACCATGATTTAACAAATGAAACTTAAAACAGCAACCAATTTGGTCTTACCATTTACAGGGGTAATACTTTTGGGGAGTATCCGTGCTAGAAAGTTTCAGGATAAAAATGGATTGTTTCAGAAAGATGAGTGCCACTTGATTAAAAATCCAACCAAGCGCACATTAGAGGTAGAAATCCTGTTCATAAGTTTTAATATTAGATCGTTTGATAAGCTCGTCACACTCTCGATTTATTGACGCCCTCCCCCTAACCACTTTATTTACATCGCAACAACAAAAATTCACAAGTCATTATGCTAGGCGTTGACTATTCAACCACCAGCAACAATAAGAGCATCTTCGATAATGAGGCTTAAACCTTGAGCTCGCCTTTAAACTTCTGCCAATCGAAAACCAAACCAGGGTCAGTTTTGCGTAGCGGGGCTATATATTGATGACCAGTGATACGCTCGGTGGTTATTTGAGGGAAAGTCGACACGATCGTTTCTGTTAATCGAGAAAGCGCTTGGTACTGCCGCTCTGTATAAGCGATAAAGTCGCTTCCTTCGAGTTCAATACCAATCGAGTAATCATTACACCTTTTACGCCCCGCAAAGCTCGACTGGCCTGCGTGCCAAGCTCGGTCAAGAAATGACACAAACTGTACCACCTCACCATCACGGCGAATCAAGCAATGTGCCGAAACGCCCATTTGGTGAATCACTTTAAAAAATGGATGATCTGCTGGATCAAGTTTGCCCGTGAAAAACTGTTCAATGTAAGGGCCGCCAAATTGGCCTGGTGGTAAACTAATGTTATGAACCACCAGCAGAGAGATATCGTCGGTGCTGGGTCTAGCATCAAAATACGGAGAAGGAACATGCCGAGCATTGTCGTACCATCCGTTGGAGCTCATCGTCATCTTAGTCTCGCTTTCTTTTCTACTAGCGCAATAAGATTGTGACTTTGCCCATAGAGCAGTCGCGCTAGCCTCTTTAATTTGAAGTTAAGCAAGAGTATCATTCCATTCCCACTCCCTTTCAAGATTAGATTTGCAATGAAAAACACACATAACAGCCACCAACGCCTTGATTACTTAAAAGAGCAACTGCCGCTAGAGATCACTCGCGCAGTCGCTGAGACCATCAAAGAAGATCTAGGTGGAACGTTAGATCCAGCGGCTGATATTACGGCAAGTCTAATCCCTGCAGACGCAATCAACAGCGCAACTATCATTACCCGTGAGCACGGTGTGTTCTGTGGTAAAGCTTGGGCTGATGAAGTGTTTAAGCAATTGGGCGGTGAAGTCACTATCGAGTGGAACGTAGAAGACGGTGACAAGGTTGAACCAAACCAAACACTTTGCACGCTAGCAGGCCCTGCTCGCGCACTTTTAACCGGTGAGCGTAACGCAATGAACTTCATTCAAACACTATCGGGTTGTGCGACGGCGACAGCAATCTACGCTGACAAAATCAAACACACAGAATGCCGCTTATTAGACACTCGAAAAACGATTCCTGGCCTTCGCAGCGCACTAAAATACGCTGTTGCTTGTGGTGGTGGCTTCAACCACCGTATTGGCGTTTTCGATGCGTACCTAATCAAAGAAAACCATATCATCGCATGTGGTGGCATTGAGAAAGCGATCTCGACAGCAAAAGAGCTGAACCCGGGTAAGCCAGTGGAAGTGGAAACAGAAAGCCTAGCAGAGCTTGAGCAAGCGATCAGCGCCGGTGCAGACATCATCATGCTAGATAACTTCACCACTGACATGATGCGTGAAGCCGTTAAAATTAACGCAGGTCGTGCAGCACTAGAAAACTCAGGTAACGTGACTTTAGATACGATTGCAGAGTTCGCTGAAACGGGTGTCGATTACATCTCAGTGGGTGCACTGACTAAGCATCTAAAAGCAATGGACCTTTCAATGCGATTCAAAGCTTAATCTCATAGTTCTATCAATCACTTAACTTCTAGGCATGGCAATCAGCCATGCCTTTTTATTGCTTTTATTATCAGTATATCAATCAGTTAACTAAGCTGATCGCATAATTTTGCGCTCCATATGAAACAACACACCAATAAATACAAAACCACTCGCGCCTGCATCTGAACACCATTCCACTTCTAAATCTCAACTTCTATTCTCTCCATCAACCGGTGCTTGCACTGAAACAAACTAAACGAATGGAATAGAACAATGAAAAACAAAAGAAAAAACCAGAAAGGCTTTACGCTGATTGAATTGATGATTGTGGTTGCGATTATTGGGGTTTTATCAGCGTTTGCCATTCCTGCATACTCAGACTACACACAAAGAACACGAGTTGCAGGTGCCGCCGCAGGGGTTTCAGGAATGAAAACAGCAGTAGCTCTGTGTGCTCAAGATCTTGGGCAATTGAATGGCTGTAATAATACTGTTGGTGATATTCCGGCAGCTATTGCTGCTGATAACGGCGCTACAATTGCTTATGTCGATGAATTAGCGATTGCTAATGGTGTAATTTCATTAACAACAACCGCCGTAACAGATGCTGGTGTTGCAATGACTCTTATCCTGACTCCAGTAATTGGCAATGGGGTAGTTCAATGGGGCCTAACAGGTACTGGTTGTACGACAGCTGGCAGAAGTATAGATTGTACAGGTAACTAATGTACGCTAACCTCCCAACCGTTCTGCTTCAGGCTAACTTGCTTAGCCTGACTCAAGAACAAGCTGTTGCAGAGCAGGTTCAAGCTTCTGGCGGGTCAACGCCAGAAGCTTTGCTCACTCTGGGCTTATTCACCGGCGAGAGTCTCGCGCATAGCATTCAAACCATCTTCGGTTTGCCGTTAGTGCAACTGGCCAATACTGACTATGAAGTCTTGTGTGAGCAATTGGGGCTTCGTGAGTTGATCACCAAATATCGAGCAATCCCGATTTCAGTTTCTAGTTCTACTCTTACGCTCGCCTCTGCCGATCCAACCGACTTGCAAGCTGAAGACGATTTTAGATTCGCGACTGGATTGCAGATAGAACTCGTTGTCGCTAACTATTCAGAATTAGAAGGCGCCATACGAAAGCTGTATGGTCGCTCTATTTCCGGGCAAGACTCCAAGCGCAAAGAGATCACCCAAGATGAGCTCGCCAATCTTGTTGAAGTGTCTGACGATGAAATAGCTTCCATTGAAGATCTCAGTCAAGACGACTCCCCTGTCAGTCGATTTATCAATCAGATACTGGTTGATGCGGTGCGTAAAGGCGCATCAGACATCCACTTCGAACCTTATGAAGAAAACTACCGAGTGCGTCTGCGTTGCGATGGCATTCTTGTTGAGGTCCAACAGCCCGCGTCTCATTTAAGCCGTCGGTTATCCGCTCGTTTAAAGATTCTCGCCAAACTTGATATCGCTGAACGTCGCTTACCTCAAGACGGCCGTATTAAGCTGCGTTTGAACGACGAGCTGGCGATCGATATGCGTGTGTCGACTCTACCGACATTGTGGGGAGAAAAGATCGTACTGCGTCTTCTAGACAGCAGCGCAGCCAATTTAGATATCGATAAATTAGGTTACAGCGAGGATCAAAAAGCGCTCTATCTCAATGCCCTAAAACGCCCCCAAGGGATGATCTTAATGACTGGGCCCACAGGCAGTGGCAAAACGGTCTCTCTTTACACTGGACTTCGCATGCTTAACACCTCTGAGCGTAATATCTCAACTGCTGAAGATCCGGTGGAGATCAACCTGTGTGGTATCAATCAGGTACAGGTGACGCCAAAGATCGGTTTTGGGTTTGCCGAAGCACTACGATCGTTCTTGCGACAAGATCCTGACGTAGTGATGGTCGGTGAGATCCGTGATTTAGAAACCGCAGAGATCGCGATCAAAGCGTCGCAAACGGGTCACTTAGTCCTCTCGACACTCCATACTAACTCAGCTTCGGAAACCGTGACTCGGCTCGCCCATATGGGGATAGAACCATTTAACCTCGCCTCGTCATTAAGCCTGATTATCGCGCAGCGACTGGCAAGGCGACTTTGCAACCACTGTAAAGCAGCTGACAACTCGCCGGACATATTTCTGCGTCACTCTATTCCTAACAGCCAAAACATCTACCAAGCCAATCCTCAAGGATGCAATGAGTGTAATCAGGGTTACTCCGGTCGAGTGGGTATCTACGAAGTGATGCCGTTTACCGACAAACTAAAAAATAGTCTGATTAATAAACCTAACGCGTTAGAGATTGAAGATCTCGCGCGTAGAGAAGGAATGAGAACACTGCAAGAATCCGGTATCGATAAGTTGCTTGAAGGCACCACTAGCTATCAAGAACTGCAACGTGTTCTGTATCTATAATCCATCGGAGCACTCATGAGCACTAAACTGCAGTCACAATTAAAAAACTACCACTGGAAAGGCATAAATAGCTCAGGCAAAAAGGTGTCAGGGCAAACCTTGGCTCTAGCCGAATTAGAAGTACGAGAAAAGCTCAAAGAGCAGCATATTCAGATTAAGAAAATCAAAAAGAAAAGTATCTCAGCAGTCACTCGTTTAACACATCGAGTCAAAGCCAAAGACATCACCATTTTGACTCGACAACTTGCGACCATGCTTGCCACTGGCGTGCCTATCGTTCAGGCCATTAAGCTAGTGTCAGACAATCACCGTAAAGCTGAAATGAAATCAATTCTATTGCACATCTGTCGAGGTGTCGAAGCGGGAACCCCTATATCAAAAGCGATGCGGACGGCAAGCTCTCACTTTGACGACCTGTACACCGACTTGGTCGCTACTGGCGAGCTTTCCGGAAACCTAGCGCAAGTCTTTGAGCGCTTAGCAACCTATAGAGAAAAGAGTGAGCAGCTAAAGTCTAAGGTCATAAAAGCACTGATTTACCCCACAATGGTGGTCGCTGTCGCTTTGACTGTCTCTTACTTAATGCTCACCATGGTCATTCCTGAATTTGAATCGATGTTTTCAGGCTTCGGGGCAGATCTCCCTTGGTTTACTCAACAAGTACTCTCCCTTTCGCATTGGGTACAGGCTTACAGTCTTTATGCTGCCGTTGGCATAGGGTTAGTCACATTATTTACCTACCAACTGCGTCAACGGTCTTATTCCATTCGTTTATCATTCAGCCGTCTAGGTTTGCGATTCCCTATTCTTGGCGGAGTATTGGCCAAAGCCTCAATCGCCAAATTCAGCCGAACCTTATCAACCAGTTTTAGTTCAGGGATTCCTATTTTAACCAGCCTGAAGACCACAGCCAAAACCGCAGGTAACCTGCATTATGAATCGGCCATCATCGAGGTTCACCGTGAAACTGCCGCTGGCATGCCGATGTATATCGCGATGCGCAATACCGATGCTTTTCCTGAGATGGTTTTACAGATGGTCATGATAGGAGAAGAGTCCGGTAACCTTGATGACATGCTCAATAAAATCGCATCTATTTATGAATTTGAAGTCGACAACACCGTCGATAATTTAGGTAAGATTCTAGAGCCACTGATCATCGTATTTTTAGGCACCGCTATTGGTGGGCTTGTTGTCGCGATGTACTTACCGATCTTTAATCTTATGAGTGTGTTAGGATAGCTCAAAGCAACCAAACACCCCTCAAGCAGAGAACCACTGCTTGTATTGATTAAGTGGTAAAGGACACTATGGAAGTATTTCACTACTATCCTTGGCTATTCCCCGTATTAGCTTTCATTTTTAGCCTTCTTATTGGCAGTTTCCTCAACGTAGTCATACACCGTTTACCGATTATGATGGAACGAGAGTGGCAACAAGAGTGCTCGGAGTATTTCTCTCAGTATAAAATTCCTGCGCCAGAGGGGAAGTTCAATCTCAGTATCCCTCGTTCGGCTTGCCCTAAATGTAAAACCCAATTAAGAATCGTCGACAATGTTCCAGTATTAAGCTGGTTGTTCTTAAAAGGGAAGTGTCATAGCTGTGCTAACCCAATCAGTGCTCGCTATCCATTGGTCGAACTGCTGACTGCAATACTATGCACCGTAGTGGCTAGCCACTTTGGTTTCAGTTACTACGCCATTGCTTTGATTTTTTTCACCTTTGCATTGATTGCCGCAACCTTTATCGACCTAGATACCATGCTGTTACCTGATCAAATCACCTTACCTTTGGTTTGGTCTGGTATCGCGTTAGCACTGTTTAACATCAGCCCAGTATCGCTTCAAGATTCCGTAGTTGGCGCAATGGCCGGCTACCTAGCTTTGTGGTCTGTTTATTGGTTGTTCAAGCTACTAACAGGCAAAGAAGGCATGGGATATGGAGACTTCAAACTCCTAGCCGCATTAGGTGCATGGCTTGGCTGGCAACACCTACCAATGATCATTCTTTTGTCGTCGCTGGTTGGTTTGGTTTTCGGCTTGATTCAACTTCGCTTGAAACAGCAAGGCATAGATAAAGCGTTCCCATTTGGACCTTACCTGGCGATTGCGGGTTGGGTAAGTTTGATGTGGGGCAATGACATCATGGGTTGGTATTTCACTTCTGTACTAGGGATTTAATCATGGCAATCATTATCGGATTAAGCGGTGGGATCGCCAGTGGTAAAACGACGGTAGCTAATCTCTTCAGCGAACATTTTCACATTGATATTGTCGATGCTGATATCGTGGCACGTGAAGTGGTGGCGTTGGGCAGTGAAGGTCTAAAACAGATTGCGACTCATTTTGGTGAAGAGGTATTGCTCGAAGATGGGGCGCTAAACCGAGCTAAACTGCGCGAAGTGATCTTTTCTGATCCCACAGAGAAACAATGGCTCAATGAACTGCTTCACCCTATGATCCGCGACAAAATTGACAGTGACCTGTCTAAAATCACATCCCCATATGGTTTATTAGTCGCACCGCTATTGGTTGAAAACCAAATGCAAGGCATGACCGATCGCGTATTAATCGTTGATGTGCCGGTAGAAGTGCAAATAGAACGTACGATGAGTCGCGATAATGTTTCTAGGGAACAAGTTAAATCAATTTTAAAATCACAGGCATCAAGAGAACAGCGCTTAGCAGTTGCAGATGACGTGATTAAAAACCATACTAAAAACCAAGAACTTTTGCCTCAAATCACAGATTTACATCAAAAGTATCTGGCAATCAGTGCAGTAGATGGGTCAGAATAGAACAATGTTGAATGAAGGTTTGCTCGATGATCACCCATAAATTTGAACATCCTCTAAATGAGAAAACACGCATCTACTTAAGAGTTGAATCACTCTTGAGGCAGTTACACTTATCTTCTGCATTTTCCGATGCTCAACAGTATCAACTCTTTTTCCGTTCTATCTTTGATCTGATTGAAATATTCGAACAGATACAACTTAAGAGCGAACTCGCAAAAGATATTGAGAAACAGCGTGTAACCTATAAAAGTTGGTTAGATGTTGAAGGTGTCGATCAAGAGATGCTGACATCATTGCTCAATGATATTAGTCATATCTATCGTGAACTGATGCAGGCGGAACGTTTTGGGCAATCATTAAAAGAGGACCGCTTCCTTAGCGCCATTCGTCAACGCTTTAACTTGCCAGGTGGCTCATGTTGCTTTGATTTACCGGCTCTACATTATTGGCTTCATCTTCCTCTTGATAAGAGAGTTAGAGATGCTGAGACATGGATGGATAGCCTACAGCCTCTGTATGAAGCACTAACACTATGGTTGAAGCTCACCAGAGAGACTGGTCACTTTAAGGATCAGATCGCTCGTACAGGTTTCTTCCAAAGCGATGCTGATGAAGCGAATATCCTTCGCCTTTCAATTCCAATGCAGTACGGTGCCTACCCGATGATCTCGGGACATAAAAACCGTTTCGCTATTAAATTTATGAGCTTTGAAACTGGGCAAGCCTGTACTCAAGATATTGAATTTGAGTTGGCTATCTGCAGCTAATTCATTTCCTTTATTGTTTGGCTTGAGTCCTCACTCGAGCCTAAACTCACTATTATTACACCTTCAAATTAAGAATCACTATGTCGAAGAAAATCACCATCGTTAAATGCCCTCAATGTAACACTGACGTTGAATGGGGCGAACAAAGCCCGCACCGCCCGTTTTGCAGCAAGCAATGTCAGATGATTGATTTCGGGGAATGGGCTGACGAAGAGAACAGCATCGCTGGTGCTCCAGACATGTCGGATAGCGATGGTTGGTCGGAAGACCCACACTAGGCGCGAGTAGCGAGTAGCGAGTAGCGAGTAGCGAGTAGCGAGTAGCGAGTAAATTTTGAAGGGTTGGCGTTTTACGGCAATCCTTTTTTATTGCCTATAACACGGCACTAATGGGGATTCCCTACTCCTTCGTCAGTCTAGGGAATGACAGCTCTGGTTGATTCAAAAACTCCCTCAGCGGTTCGACAGCCTATCACGGTATCAAGGCTTGTCATTCGTCATCCTCAGAGTGAGGAACGAGCAAGTTGGGGATCTCTTACCTGTGAGACTCTAAATAGCAGACACAAAAAAGCGGAGCCAAATGGCTCCGCTTTTATCGATAGAATGCAAAAAGAATTACTTCTTAGTAAGCTTCTCTTTAATACGAGCTGACTTACCAGAACGCTCACGTAGGTAGTACAACTTGGCACGACGTACTGCACCACGGCGTTTAACTTCGATGCTATCAACCATTGGAGAGTGAGTTTGGAACGCACGCTCTACGCCTTCACCGTTCGAGATCTTACGAACTGTGAATGCAGAGTGTAGACCACGGTTACGAATAGCGATTACAACGCCTTCGAAAGCCTGTAGACGCTCACGGTCACCTTCTTTTACCTTAACCTTAACTACAACAGTGTCACCTGGTGCGAATTTAGGAAGGTCTGATTTTAGTTGCTCTTCTTCAAGAGCCTTGATGATGTTGCTCATTTGTATAAATTCCTAGAATAAACTGATACTAAATTTAATAGGTTACTGCTTGCTTTTCGTTAAGAGCGTTGCTCTTTAATGAATTCAGCCAGTAATTGTTCCTGTTCGTCAGTCAGAGCTAGGTTTTCCAGGAGTTCTGGTCTTCTTAGCCAAGTTCGGCCCAACGATTGTTTCAATCGCCAGCGACGAATGTCCTTATGGTTTCCAGACTTGAGTACCGATGGCACATCTTTATCGTCTAGCACCTCAGGGCGCGTATAATGGGGACAATCTAGCAAACCATTTGCAAAAGAATCTTCTTCTGCTGATGCGAAATCTCCAAGTACACCCGGAACAAACCGAGAGACTGAATCAATCAACGTCATGGCTGGCAGTTCGCCACCCGTCATCACAAAATCGCCAATCGACCATTCTTCGTCGACTTCAGATTGAATAATGCGCTCATCTACCCCTTCATAGCGGCCACAAATAAGAAGCAAGTTCTCGTTTGTTGCCAACTCTTCAACACCTTTCTGGTCGAGTTTACGACCTTGAGGTGAAAGATAGATTACTTTCGTCTTTCCCGGTGCTGCTTGCTTGGCTGTTTGGATAGCATCGCGCAAAGGCTGAACCATCATTAACATGCCAGGACCACCACCGTAAGGTCTGTCATCAACAGTGCGATGTTTATCATGAGTGAAATCGCGAGGATTCCATGTCTCAATAGATAAAAGACCTTTTTTAACCGCTTGACCTGTTACTCCAAAATCAGTAACAGAACGGAACATTTCAGGAAAAAGGCTAATAATGCCAACCCACATGTGTTCTCTCGCTCTGTAATTTGGAGTTAGAATCCAGGATCCCAGTCAACTTCGATCCGGCGAGCTTCGCGATCAACTTTCTTGATCACTTGCTCTTCAAGGTACGGGATTAACCGTTCCTTTTGGCCAAAAGCATCTTTAAGATTTGCTTTGATTACTAGAACATCGTTCGAGCCAGTTTCTAATAGGTCAGTGACCTCACCAAGGTTGTAACCTTTAGTGGTAAAAACTTGCATACCGAACAATTCGCGCCAGTAGAATTCATCTTCTGACAATTCAGGTAATGAAGCAGGGTCAATAGCAATTTCAAAATTGGTCATCAGTTGCGCGTCTTCACGTACATCTAATCCCGCTAGCTTACATACATAGCCTTGACCATGACGTTTCCAGCTTTCAACTTTATACTCAACCCACTCGCCCTTTAGCTTTAAATACCAAGGACTGTAATCAAATATGCTTTCAGCATTGTCTGTGTAGGAGAACACTTTAAGCCAGCCACGAATACCATAGGTAGACCCAAGTTTACCCATAACAATTCTTTCGTTTTGCTCGCTCATCGTTTCTTTACCCTTCATCGACATAAGCTATTTCTCTTTTTAAAAAAGAATTAAGCCGCTTTTTGAGCGTCTTTAACTAGCTTAGCTACGCGGTCAGATAGAGATGCGCCTTGACCAACCCAGTGGTTAACACGATCTAGGTCTAGACGTAGACCTTCTTCTTGACCTTGAGCAGTAGGGTTAAAGAAACCTACTTTCTCGATGAAACGGCCAGTTACAGAGTTACGGCTATCCGCAACTACGATTTGATAAAATGGGCGCTTCTTTGCACCGTGACGTGCCAAACGAATGGTTACCATGTCGTCCTCTTTGCTTTCTTAATAAAATAATTAACCCCAAGTATAAGTAAATAGCTTGGGGTCTCGTGCCAAATTAAAGCCCCGGAATTTTACTCTTATTCCGGGGCAATGCAAGGGCTTTAGCTATTTTTTCACCAACATAGCCACCGTTCACTTTCTGTGACACGGCTAACACTATGAAAAGTAACGTAGCTAAAGCTTACATTTGTAGATTATCGGCCAAACGGGTTAAAACCACCACCCATTCCGCCCATACCTCCACCGCCGCCCATCATGCCTTGCATGTTGCGCATCATGCCTTTCATTCCACCTTTCTGCATTTTCTTCATCATCTTCTGCATTTGAGTGAACTGTTTAAGCATACGGTTTACATCTTGTACTTGCGTACCAGAACCTGCAGCAATACGCTTTTTGCGTGAGCCTTTGATTAGGTCTGGGCGCTGACGCTCTTTCATTGTCATAGAGTTGATGATCGCTTCCATTTGCTTGAACATCTTGTCATCAACTTTATCTTTAACGTTGTCTGGTAGCTGAGACATGCCTGGAAGCTTATCCATCATGCCCATCATGCCGCCCATGTTTTTCATCTGACCAAGTTGCTCACGGAAGTCTTCAAGGTCAAAGCCTTTCTTCTCTTTGAACTTCTTAGCCAGTTTCTCTGCTTTCTCGGTATCAACGTTTTTCTGTAGGTCTTCAATAAGAGACAGTACGTCGCCCATACCAAGGATACGAGAAGCAACACGATCTGGGTGGAATGGTTCTAATGCGTCAGTCTTTTCACCAACACCTAAGAATTTAATCGGCTTACCTGTGATGTGACGAACAGACAGTGCAGCACCACCACGCGCGTCACCATCCACTTTCGTTAAGATAACACCAGTTAGTGGTAGCGTATCGCCAAAGGCTTTTGCAGTATTCGCAGCATCTTGACCTGTCATAGCATCAACAACGAACAGCGTCTCTACTGGTTTAATGGCAGTATGAAGCTCTTTGATTTCACCCATCATCTCTTCATCGATAGCCAAACGACCGGCAGTATCGACAATTAGCACGTCGTAGAATTTCTTCTTCGCGTGGTCGATTGCAGCGTTTGCAATATCAAGAGGCTTTTGGTCAGCTGAAGATGGGAAGAAGTCGACACCAACATCGCTTGCTAAGGTTTCGAGCTGTTTGATCGCGGCTGGACGGTAAACGTCGGCAGACACAACCAAAACTTTCTTCTTATCACGCTCAGTCAGGAGCTTAGATAGCTTACCTACCGATGTGGTTTTACCCGCACCTTGTAGACCCGCCATTAAGATAACGGCTGGCGGTTGTGCTGCCAGGTCAAGAGCCTCGTTAGACTCCCCCATCACAGCTTCAAGTTCAGCTTGAACGATCTTAATGAATTCTTGACCCGGGGTGAGAGATTTAGAAACCTCAACACCTACAGCGCCTTCTTTTACGCGCTTAACAAAATCGCGGACAACTGGCAGTGCAACGTCGGCTTCAAGTAGCGCCATACGTACTTCACGCAGCGTCTCTTTAATATTGTCTTCGGTCAGGCGACCTTTACCGCTGATGTTTTTCAGCGTTTTGGATAGACGATCCGTTAAATTATCAAACATAGTTTTCTCTTCGCTCAAAACTGCGACTATTACTGTGAGTATACATTAGCGCGGATTAGAGTCATACCCGTTGTGGAGCGTTAATCATCCACGCATGTGATGTGAGACATTATTCACTTGGAATTGAATGAGGTTCACCATAGCCCCAAAGAGCGATGCGAGGTATAATTCGCCAATTAGTAATCATTTAAATGGATACCATGGACAGTCTTATTGCGATCGCAGCAGCCTTTCTTTATACAATGGCGATTTTCACGATCATTCCAGGTCTCGTGCACCAAACAGGAATCCGTGTAAAAACGGTGTTTATCAGCGCATTACTTGCTTTAGTTTTCCATGCTTGGTTGCTTGGCGATTTAATCTTTAATGCCAGTGGTCAAAACCTCAGTATCTTAAACGTTGCTTCTTTAATCAGTTTAATCATATCTGTGGTCATGAGCGGTGCTATGCTCAAAACCCGTTTGTGGTTCATCTTGCCGGTTGTTTATAGCTTCGCTGCTCTAAATCTAATGGCTGCCACTTTTCTTCCTAGTACCTTCATCAAACACTTAGAGAATGACCCGAAGCTGTTGCTACACATATCTTTAGCTCTGTTCTCATACGCGACACTTACCATCGGTGCGCTATACGCTATGCAACTCGCGTGGCTAGATCACAAACTTAAAAAGAAAAAAGCCTTAGTGATAAACCCTAACCTACCTCCTTTAATGATGGTGGAAAGACAGCTTTTCAAGATCATTTTAATCGGTAATGGTTTGTTAACAGGTACTTTATTAACTGGACTTATCTTCGTACAAGATATGTTTGCTCAAGGTAAAGCACATAAAGCGGTATTGTCTTTTATAGCTTGGGTTATCTATTCCATCCTTCTTTGGGGTCACTATCAGAAAGGTTGGCGTGGGCAAAAAGTCACATGGTTTGCCCTTGCGGGTGCCACCATGCTCACATTAGCTTACTTCGGTAGCCGCTTCGTTCAGGAAATAATCCTGAATTAGTCAGTATAATGAAGGCAAGGTCTCACACACCTTGCCTTTAAAATATTGAGTACGATACATTCAATTGACATCTCGACCATGTTCGGTCATAAATTAATCAAGATACAAAAAAAAGGAAAAGAATAGTTTTGGACGACATATCAACGGGTATCTTATTTGCGCTACTCGCGTGTCTCATTGTAATTTCTGGTTATTTCTCTGGTTCCGAAACGGGCATGATGTCCTTGAACCGCTACCGTTTAAAGCACTTGGCCAATACGGGTCATAAAGGTGCCAAACGCGTAGAAAAACTTCTAAGTCGCCCAGACAGATTGATTGGCCTTATTCTCATCGGCAACAATCTCGTCAATATTCTTGCATCCGCGATCGCGACTATTCTTGGTATGCGTATCTACGGAGATATCGGTGTTGCAATCGCAACCGGAGCCCTGACCCTGGTGATCCTCGTGTTTGCTGAGGTTACACCAAAAACCATTGCTTCTCTTTTCCCTGAACGAGTTTCTTACGCCAGCAGCATTCTATTAATAATACTGATGAAGGTGCTATCTCCATTGGTTATCTTGGTCAACTTTATTACCAATGGCTTCATTCGTATCTTAGGCGTTAAAGCTAACCATGATGCAACCGATCATCTAAGCTCAGAAGAACTCAGAACCGTAGTAAATGAAGCGGGTAGCCTAATACCACAGCGTCACCAAGATATGTTGGTGTCTATTCTCGATTTAGAACACGTCACCGTGAATGACATAATGGTGCCACGTAACGAGATCACCGGCATCGACATCACTGATGATTGGAAATCGATCGTGCGTCAGCTCACTCATTCACCTCATGGTCGCATCGTGTTGTACCGTGATCAGATAGATGAAGTGGTTGGCATGCTGAGGCTACGTGAAGCTTATCGCTTGATGCTCGAAAAGAACGAATTCAATAAAGAGACCCTGCTGCGTGCTGCAGATGAGATCTACTTTATTCCGGAAGCGACACCGCTTAACACCCAACTGCTTAAATTCCAACGCAACAAACAGCGTATCGGTTTGATTGTTGATGAGTATGGCGATATTAACGGTTTGGTTACCCTCGAAGATATTCTCGAAGAGATCGTGGGCGAATTTACGACTTCAATCGCACCAAGTTTATCTGAAGAGATCACACCACAAAGCGATGGTAGCTTCTTGATTGAAGGCAGCGCTAATATCCGAGATATCAACAAAGGTTTGCAGTGGGCACTGCCTACCGATGGACCAAGAACACTTAATGGTTTGATACTGGAGCATCTTGAAGATATTCCAGAGAGTCACCTGAGTGTTCAGGTTGCCAGCCATCCAATGGAAATTGTTGAGCTCGAAGAGAATCGCATCAAGCTGGTGCGTGTGTTTCCGCAGATCGTAAACGGATAGAGGCGACTCATTATATGAGAGTAACCCACTGAGTTACCAACTAAGTCCCTCTACAACAAAAGGCCCGGTTCATTGAACCGGGCCTTTTAGTATCTAGCTCTTTTTGTATCTAGCTCGCTCACTCTCTAGTGCAAAATGTATCTAGAGTGAAGCGCATTCAATGTGAACCAAAAATGATTAGTCGATTTTAAGCTCTTGAAGCATCGACTCTGGCAATGCCAGTTCATCATTTTTGTTTACTGAAATACCGGTAGCGATGATTGCATTCGCAATCTCTTTAGCTTCATCTAAGGAATGCATTGCCGCAGTACCACACTGGTATTCGTTCAACTCAGGGATCTTATTCTGGTTCTCAACTTTCAGTACGTCTTGCATAGCCGCTAACCAAGCTTCAGCCACTTGCTGCTCTGAAGGCGTACCAATCAAGCTCATATAGAAACCGGTACGACACCCCATAGGCGATATATCAATGATTTCAACCGCAGAGCCATTGAGGTGAGCACGCATGAACCCAGCGTATAGGTGCTCGAGAGTATGAATACCTCTCTCAGATAGGATATCTTTGTTTGGCGCAGTAAAACGCAGGTCAAATACCGTAATGGTATCCCCTTTTGGGGTTTGCATTGTTTTAGCAACACGAACTGCAGGTGCGTTCATGCGCGTGTGATCAACAGTAAAACTATCTAATAAAGGCATTGCTATTCTCCATGACGATTGGCTTTAAAAAAACCAACTTCGATTGTCTTCTAGTTCTTTTCGGCACTGTTTAAGTTGCCATCCATAATCTTTTGCTTGCTGTTCGACTTTGCGAGCCACCTTAATCAACGATGGTTTGCTGTTGTATGATTTGCGCTTATAGCCACCACGGCCTTCATGATAAGCCAGATATTGGTTATACGGGTCCCATAATGAGATTCCTAACTGACGGCGCGTCTCGCTGGTGTACCAACCAATGAACATTAATGCATCATCAAAATTGGTTCTCGAACCACCATTATTGGTCGCTTTTTGAAAGTCTTCCCAAGCAGGGTCTTGAGCTTGTGCATAGCCATAGGCACTACTGACTCTTCCCCACGGTATAAAGCCAAGAATATAATCTTTTGGTGGACGCGCATCATGTCGAAAGCTGCTCTCTTGTTTAACAAAAGCCATCGCGACGTTAATCGGTGTGCCCCACTCATCTTGCATATCGACCGCATCTTCATACCAAGAAGGGTGCTCTCTGAAGATGCTGCATATATTATTTTGCTGCTTAGGAGGAGGCGTCGCACATCCAACCAATAGGCTAGAGACAATACCAACAGTCACGACTGGTAACCATTTTCCACCCACATGAGTAGACTGACCTAATAAGGCTTGCTTCCTTTCCACCAAAGTCTCGCTATGCTTTTAAATATGAAAAATAGTCCGTTAAGAAACTATCAAAATCTTGAGTGCTCGCTTCTTCACTTTGCTGTTGAGCAATGACAGAGCGTTGAACTTCCGCTTCCATTAACTCAGCAGAATAAACTTTATATTGGTGTGCCTTGTGTTGTTGAGCATACGTTTTTCCTAACGCACAACCCACTTTACCCAAACCACCCAATTTCTTGGTCTCTTCTAATAACTGGCCAGAAATGGTCAACTCAGGGTTATCAATCCAGGCTTCAAGCGTATCGCACGTTTCTTGGTATGCACGACCACCTTGCTCAGCATCCATCAACTCAGCGATAACTCGAAGATCTTTGAATACATTTTTAGCCCAGTCTTGCAGAGACAGTCTTTCTCCATCACAACCAATCTTGAGCTCTAAACCAACCTGACGACCTTCTAAGATCACCTTGTTCCAGTTATCGCGCCAGCATTCAAGTTCGCAGTTATCCATCTCAGCAGAGTCTGATAACACGCTCCACGTTAGGAATAAATCTAAGAAGCGAACTTGCTGTTCATTGATGCCAATTGAACTGAATGGGTTTACGTCTAAAGAGCGAACCTCGATGTACTCAACGCCAGCACGAGCCAGTGCTTCAGATGGTTTCTCGCCACTTTTCGCCACACGCTTAGGACGGATTGGAGCATAAAGCTCATTCTCAATTTGCAGTACGTTGCTATTTAGTTGACGGTATTCCCCATCAACCTTAGTGCCAATCTCAGCGAATTCTTCTGATGGTGTGCGAATCGCTTGATTCAAACCTTCAAGGTATTGGTCTAGGCTGTTGAAGCCAATCTTCAGTACACTTTGCGCACTGTTGGTGTAACCAAGGTCACTTAAGCGCAATGCCGTTGCTTTGGGTAGATACAGTGTTTCTCCAACCTTTTCAAAAGGTAGGTTGGTTTCTCTTCCTTTGATAAAAGAAGAACATAGCGCAGGTGAAGCACCGAAGAAGTATGGGATTAACCAACCAAAGCGGTAGTAATTACGAATCAAACCGAAGTACGCATCTGATTTAGCTTCGCAACGCGCTTCTTCGGTTTGCTCTCCAAACAGACTGTCCCAAAAGCTTTCTGGGAAAGAGAAGTTGAAGTGAACACCCGAAATAATCTGCATCAGACTACCGTAGCGACGCTTTAGGCCTTCACGATATAGCGTCTTCATCTTACCGTTGTTAGAAGTACCGTATTGCGCAAGCTGAATGTAATCTTCACTCCCCACATAACAAGGCATAGAGAGTGGCCACAGCTTTTCGCCGTCTAACTTGGTTTGAGTGAAGTGATGGATATCAGACAACTGATTCAAAAGCGTCGGAACGTCGTTAGAAACAGGCGTGATAAACTCCAGTAGCGACTCAGAGAAATCGGTCGTTACCCATTCGTTCATCAACGCAGATCCTAAAGCCTTAGGGTGCGGCCCAGTAGCAAGATGCCCATCTTCCGTGTAGCGCAATGTTTCCCTTTCAACACCACGACCAAATTGAGAGAAGGTCTTAGGGTTGGTTGCAACTTGCTTTAGTCGCGCAGCAAAATCAGTCAAAATTCTGTTCACTTATCTTATATTGTTCTTATTAGAACTATCATAAATTAGGTTGGAGGAGAAAAGTAGAATCTCTTCCCTCCCCCTTTAATGTGTACTCTAACGAATGATTTCAAGCTCTTCTATTGGAATATCTAACTTTTCTAATTGAGGGCGCAGCGAAGTCGCGTCACCAACAACAATTATTTGATAATCATTCGGGTCAAACCATTTCTTCGAGAGCTCATTTAAAGTCTCTTTTGAAACCGTTTCTACTATCTGGTTGCGCTGCTGTAGGTAGTCTTCATCAAGGCTCAGCGTAACAATATTACTCAACAATCCAGCCTTTTGACTTGGTGTTTCGTATTTAAGCGCATCTTGTTGACCGACGGCAAGGCGCATAAATTTCACCTCTTCGTCAGTTAATCCACTCTGACTAAATTCATTTAGCTCAGCAATAAACTCTTGAATTGATGGAACCGTCGCATTGGCTCTAACTTGAGCACTAAACACTACCGCACCAGTTTCACGCGTACTCGCAAAGTAACCGCTTGCACCGTAAGTGTAGGCTTTGTCTTCACGCAGGTTCTGGTTGATGCGGCTATTGAAGTTACCGGCTAAATTAAAGTTAGCCAATTGACTTAAATACAATTCACCGGTCGCATCAAACGGTAACCCTTTACGAACTAAGCGTACAATACTTTGTGGTGCTCCCGGCTTATCCACTAAGTACAAGTTCTGGCCCGAAAGCTCCTTGATGATCTGTGGACGAGTGAGTGGTGCAGCGTCACCTTGCCATTCTTCAAAGAACTGAAGCTGCTTTCCAACCTCCTCCTTCGTGATGTCCCCTACAATAACAATATTAGCTCCCTCAGGAGTATAGTGCTGACTGTAAAACAGTTTTACATCGTCTAGAGTTAACGATTCTAGAGAATCCTTGGTGCCATCACTCGCTCGACCAAAAATACTGCTACCGAACAACACCTCTCGGGTTGCTTGAGAAGCCATCCAGCTCGGTTGTTGATGCTGATACACTACGCCTTCTAACATCTGACTCTTAACGCGTTCGAAATCTTGAACATCAAACTTAGGCTCAAATAGAACTTCTTGCACGATCGCTAAGGTTTGAGGCAGGTTTTTCTCTAACGTCGAGACCGAAATATCTGTGGTATAGCTGCCAGCACTAATGCTAACGCTACTACCAAGCTTATCTAAGGTGGCCTGTAACTCTTCAACCGTTCGTTTAGTCGAACCTTCTTCCATCATCGATGCAGTTAGGTTCGCCAAACCCTCTTGACCTTTACCAACATAGCGCTCACCCGCAGGGAGTTGAATTTGTAGCTGCACTGTCGGCGTTTCGCTAGTCACAGTACCAATCAAGTCAGTACCATTAGCAAAATGCATGCGATACAGCTCAGGCATGGTCGCTTCAACACCAAAGTTCACTTCAGGCATCACGCTGCGATCAAATGTGTTCGGTGCCTTTCTGAAATCCAATTGTTCTTCTGTCACTTTGCTGTATTCAGGAAGGGTACGAGCAGGAGTGCTAAATGTAGCCTCGCGAACCGCTAAGTCGAGTTTTTTCTTAGGAACCACACTCAAGGTAACCTTGTGCTTACCTTCGATAAAATCTCGGTACGCCTTGCTTACGCTTTCAGGGGTAACAGATCGGATTTGATCGAGTTTTGATTCAATACGATCAGGCTGGCCATAGAAGGTTTGATTTGACGCGAGCTGTGAAACCTTGCCTCTAACACTTTGCAGTGCAAACACCGCATTCGCTTCAGCCATGCCGGTAATTTGATCTAGACGATCTTGTTCCACACCGCCTTTCGAAAATTGTTCTAGGGTTTCCATCAGTTCTTTATTAAGAACCGTCAAATCCCCCTTTTCACCTGAGTCACCCATCGCATAGACATACATAGTACAAGCGAGCTCAGCACAATCGTGGAAAGAGCCTGCACTCACCGCTTTTTGCGTTTTTACGAGGTTTTGGTACAGATAACTGTTGGTCCCTGAACCTAACACGTTAGACAGCGCATTCAGTGAAGCTTGCGTATCTTCACCGCGGTAGGTTGTTGGCCAACCAACAAGCACCATCGGCTGACGAACGTTGTCTTCTAACGTGATGTACTTATCTTCTGTTAGAACAGCTGGTTGCTTCTCAGCAGCCTTAACTTCCGGACCTTGAGGGATTGGTCCAAAGTACTGATTAACCCACTCTAGCGTGTCATCAACGTCGATATCACCACCGATAGTCAGTACCGCATTATTTGGGCCGTACCAACGTAGGAAGAACGCCTTAAGGTCATTCACATCAACACGGTCTAGATCTTCCACATAACCGATTGGTTGCCATGAGTAAGGATGACCTTCAGGGTAAAGCGCTTCACCCATGCGTTCCCACATCAAGCCATAAGGACGGTTTTCATAACTTTGAGCACGTTCGTTTTTAACCGTGCCTCTTTGAACTTCGAATTTCTTCTGAGAAACCGCATCCAATAAAAAACCCATTCGGTCTGATTCTAACCACAACATTTTCTCAAGTTGGTTAGATGGAACGGTTTCAAAATAGTTAGTACGATCACGGTTAGTCGTGCCGTTTAACGAGCCACCCGCCTCGGTAATGATCTTAAAGTGCTGCTGGTCACCGACGTTCTCAGAGCCTTGGAACATCATGTGTTCGAAGAAATGAGCAAAGCCCGATTTGCCTATTTCTTCACGAGCTGAGCCGACATGATAGGTAACATCCACATGTACAAGAGGATCAGAATCATCAGGGGAAAGAATAACTGTCAGGCCGTTTTCAAGCTGATATTTGGTGTAAGGGATCACCACTTTATCTTTAGAAGGCTTAACCTCTTCTAACAGAGTGACACCTTCAGGTAACGAGGAAAAGAAGGGTGTAGAGCTAGGTACATTGTAAGAACAGCCTGCAATGGCGATAAGGGAAAATGTACCAAGTAAAACCTTTTTCATAGGTTCTCCTTAGAAAAAACCGAAGTAGATAGCAGCAAGTAAGCTGTAGCGAGCGGCTTTGCCAATCGCTATCAAAATAACGCTAGGAATAAATTTCATCCTTAACCAACCCGCGGCTAAGCACAAAGGGTCACCAATGATCGGCAACCAACTGAATAACAGTGTCCAATAGCCATAGCGGCTCAGCCAAGCCATAGCCTTATGACCATGCTTTTCAGATTGAGTTCGATTAGGCAGCCACAAACCAATCCAATAGTTGGTCAGCCCGCCTAAAGTATTACCGAGTGTCGCCAGAAGAATGATTGATGATGTTGAGAACTGTTCTAAGCTCAATGCTGCCACAAGGCTTGCTTCTGAGCCCCCTGGTAACAATGTGGCACTCAAGAAGCCACTAATGAAGAGCACCCACAGCGCCGAGTCAGAAAACCACAACGCTATGTTTTCAAAAAGAGAATTAAAGAACTCTAGCACTGCATATTAACCTTCTTGCATTTTAAGTAGTACCTTGCCTCTGGTGTGTCCGGTTTCTACTTGTAGATGCGCCGACTGTGCTTCATCTAACGGGTAGATAGTTTGAATTTCTGTTTTGAGCAATCCTACGCTAACCATGTAAAGCATAGTGTCCATTTGCTCTGGATTTGGCTCAACGAGCATACCTGAAGCAGTGAAACCCAATAATGTCGCTTTCTCGCAAATTAATTCAGCAGACAGCGTAGGCACCGTTACCACTCTCGCACCATCTTTCAAACACTTCAACGCATCAAGCGCGGTATCACCCCCCACTAAATCAATCAGTACATCAACATCAGAGACTCTTTCCGATGCTGGCGCAAATTTATAGTTAATCGCATGAGCGCCTAACGTAGCAAGGTAATCAAGGTTGGCCTCGCTGCAGGTCGTGTAAACCTCAGCTTTTGCAGCCACTGCGATTTGAACCGCAAGATGACCAACGCCGCCAGCACCCGCTAAGATGAGTACGCGATCGCCCTCTTTCACTTCCGCTTTGTTAAGCGCTTGTGCTGCGGTCTGGCTAGCGAGTGGTAAAGCTGCAGCCGCTTCTAACGCAACCGAATCTGGGACCATACTTAATGCGACCTCTGGAACACACACATACTGGCTATAACCGCCACCTTGCAGTGGAAAACCAATAAAGCCGGCTACGTTATCACCAACAGTAAAACGCTCTGCCTGTTCGCCTAGCGTGACAATTTGCCCTGAAATATCGTAACCAGGAACCCAAGGAAGGTTGTCTTTGTTTTGTGCTGCCGCCCAACCAAGGCCAGCACGGGTTTTCACATCAATAGGATTAACGCCTGAAAAGGAAACTTTAACCACCACTTCTCCGGCCTTAGGCTCAGGAATAGTACTGGTTTGAATACTGAGGTTTTCGACGCCGCCGAATTGAGTAATCGCAATCTGTTTATTTTCCATTTCCACATTTCCTTGATTGATAGAAGCCCTGATGAGTAAGCACCCTAATTAATAAAAAGAAAGGGATGCGAAAGCATCCCTTTGACTATAAACCATTTAATAAGGCGAAGTTAACCGCTCATGCGTAAATTGACGACCAATTAACGTAACGAGCAGCATAGCCAAGTAACTCATTAACCTACGAGAGCTAATAGGATACCCGCAGCAACGGCACTACCAAGTACACCCGCTACGTTCGGACCCATCGCATGCATCAACAGGAAGTTCTGAGGGTTTGCCTCAAGTCCAACCTTATTCACAACACGAGCCGCCATCGGAACCGCTGATACACCAGCGGCGCCAATCAGTGGGTTAATGTCTTCTTTCGAGAAGCGGTTCAGCAGCTTCGCCATCAATACACCACCAGCCGTACCAATACTAAACGCCACCGCGCCTAAACCTAGAATACCCAGTGTCTCTAAGTTCAAGAACGTATCCGCTTGAAGCTTAGAGCCAACACCTAGGCCAAGGAAAATAGTCACAACGTTAATCAGTTCGTTTTGGGCTGTTTTTGAAAGACGATCAACCACACCCGCTTCACGCATTAAATTACCCAAACAGAACATACCTACTAGAGGGGTTGCTGAAGGTAGGAACAAAATCGTCATCAGCAGTACAGCTAGCGGGAAAAGGATCTTCTCAGCTTTGCTTACATGACGAAGTTGAGCCATCTTAATTTGGCGCTCTTCAGGAGACGTTAACGCTTTCATGATTGGTGGCTGAATAATAGGAACTAAAGCCATGTAGCTATACGCCGCTACCGCAATCGCACCTAATAGATCAGGAGATAGCTTGCTAGCCAAAAAGATCGCGGTTGGGCCATCGGCACCACCAATGATCGCAATTGACGAAGCATCTGCCATTGAGAACTCCATTCCTGGTACATAGTTCAGCAAGATCGCGCCAAATAGTGTTGCGAATATACCAAACTGAGCAGCAGCCCCGAGCCACAGTGTTTTAGGGTTAGCAATCAACGCACCAAAGTCCGTCATAGCTCCAACACCCATAAAGATCAGCAGTGGAAAAATGCCAGTTTCAATACCAATGTAGTAAACGTAGTAAAGCAAACCTCCGGGATCCGTGAATCCAGCATTTGGAATATTGGCTAATACAGCACCAAAACCAATAGGTAACAGCAGTAAAGGTTCAAACCCTTTGCGAATTGCCAAAAACAACAGTGAGCAACCAACCAACATCATACAGATCTGGCCGAACTCAAAGTTAGCAATCCCTGTTTCAGACCATAAGGTCATCAATCCTTCCATGGTACTCCCTTACGCTAAGCTTAGTAGTGGAGCGCCTACAGTAACTGCATCGCCTTCTTTAACATTCAATTCTTGAACGATACCACTTCGAGCAGCTCGAACTTCCGTTTCCATTTTCATCGCTTC
Source organism: Vibrio sp. FF145 (assembly GCF_041439075.1). NCBI lineage: Bacteria > Pseudomonadati > Pseudomonadota > Gammaproteobacteria > Vibrionales > Vibrionaceae > Vibrio > Vibrio sp. FF145. Next base: position 2,386 of record NZ_JBGONH010000009.1, on the reverse strand, counting down.
TAGGATCAGCAGAACATCACCTTCGGCCACTTCAGTACCCGCCTGAACGATGACTTTAAAGATGTTGCCCGCTAACGGAGCTGGAACCGCTTCTGCATCAGAAGCCGCAGCAGGTGCTGCTTGAGCCGCTTGTGCTGGTTTCGCTGATGGAGATACCGATGTCAGTTCACCTTGAGGGCCAACCTCAACATCATAAACTTGACCATCAACCTTCACGCTGTAGCTCTCAATGCCGCCAGCAGCAGGTTGTGGTGCAACCGCAACAGAAGTTGCAGCTTCAGCCGTTGGTGCAGGTTCAAACGCTTCAGGGTTGTGACGGTTTTTAAGGAACTTAAGACCCACTTGTGGGAATAGTGCGTACGTCAGTACATCATCAACGGTATCTTCAGCGAGTGAAATACCATCTGATTTCGCTTTTTCTAAAAGGTCAGTCGTTAACGTATCCATTTCAGACTTAAGTAAATCAGCAGGACGACACGTGATTGGCTCAGCACCATCTAACACTTTCGCTTGCAGTTCAGCATCAACCTCAGCAGGAGCTTGACCGTATTCGCCTTTCAGTAGACCCGCAGTCTCTTTAGTGATGCTCTTGTAGCGCTCACCCGTTAGAACGTTGATAACCGCTTGAGTACCGACAATCTGAGAAGTAGGTGTTACCAAAGGAATGTAACCCAACTCTTTACGTACGCGTGGGATCTCTTCTAGAACTTCATCCATGCGATCGGCAGCGCCTTGCTCTTTAAGCTGGCCTTCCATGTTGGTTAACATGCCGCCAGGAACTTGAGCGATCAAGATTCGAGAATCGACACCTTTTAGCTGGCCTTCCCATTTCGCATACTTTTTACGTACATCACGGAAGTAAGCCGCGATTGGTTCGATTTGGTCTAGTTTGAGATTCGTGTCGCGCTCTGTGCCTTCTAGCATAGCAACAACCGTTTCGGTTGGTGTATGGCCGTAAGTACAGCTCATAGAAGAGATTGCGGTGTCTAGAATATCAATACCCGCTTCAACAGCTTTAACGGCTGTAGCGGTTGATAGACCCGTTGTCGCGTGGCTATGCAGCGCTAGAGGCACATCACAAGACGCTTTGATGCGAGTGATTAGCTCTTCCGCTTCATAAGGCTTTAATAAACCTGACATATCTTTGATGCATAGTGAATGACAACCTAGATCCTCTAGGCGCTTAGCCAAATCAACCCACGTATCTGAGTTGTGAACCGGACTGGTTGTGTAAGACAACGTACCTTGAGCGTGGCCGCCAACATCAATCGTTGCTTTCACTGCGGTTTCAAAGTTACGTACGTCATTCATCGCATCAAAAATACGGAATACGTCCATGCCGTTACTATGGGCACGTTCAACAAACTTTTCTACTACATCATCCGCGTAGTGACGGTAACCCAATAAATTTTGACCACGCAGTAGCATCTGCATTGGTGTGTTGGGCATCGCTTTTTTCAGCTCTCGTAAACGTTCCCACGGATCTTCTCCAAGAAAACGGATGCACGAATCAAACGTTGCGCCGCCCCAAGTCTCAAGTGACCAGTAACCGACTTTATCCAGTTCTGCCGCAATTGGCAGCATATCTTCGATACGCATACGAGTAGCAAATAGTGACTGGTGCGCGTCACGAAGTACCACATCTGTGATAGCTAGTGGTTTAGACATGCTCATAAACTCCTTTTTAATCCTTTAAATGCTACTTAGCAGTAGACGCACGGTATTGATGAACCGCGGCCGAAATTGCTGCCACTACCTGTGGACTAACAGCTGAAGGGTTTGATTGTGATTTTTGAATTTTTTTAGGTGCTGCGATCGGCTCCGGTACTTCTTCTGGTACCAGTTTTGACATCAACCGAACGAGGTAAACTAGAATAGTTAAGAAAATAAAGACAACGGACATCCCCGTTATCATTAGAGTCGCCGCATCTCCTAGCAGGCTTCCAATATTAGTCATGTTGCTTCCTTTCTTCGTCATCCTGACATACGTACAGGATTTCAGCGAATAGTGATCCCGACCCATGGATTATCTCGATTGGTAAAAGTTTGTCAATTTTGTTTAAGGTTCTGTTACGGATAACGCACACATAAGGTTAATTATTCGCCTATCAGATCACATAAATCTGTCAAATGAGTCATTTTTAGATATTTAAACTGTGACTTAAACGGGGCTTTTCTGAGAATTGATATGAGAAAGGTGGAATAACAAAGAAGCAATCAAGAATTACTTTAAATACAACAAGTTAAAAACACCACAAATTTAACATTGTTGCAACAAATTTATAGCGGACATAAAAAAAGCCTCGTAAAAACGAGGCTTTCTCTAATAATGTGGTGCGCCCTGGAGGATTCGAACCTCCGACCGCCTGGTTCGTAGCCAGGTACT